>JBAZGV010000009.1:0-10886 GCA_041652675.1 Candidatus Omnitrophota bacterium | reverse complement strand
TTCAATCGCTTGAGCAGCATTTCTAATGATGTTAAAAAGTATTTGTTGTAGCTCTTGTCTATCCCCTAAAACCTTCAATGTCCCAGGGGTGAAGTTTTTGTCTATTTGTATTTTTGTTAAATCTATATCGTAACCCACCACTGATAGGGTCTCTTTGATTTCCTCGGAAATATTAAGTAATTGCGGCTTAAATTCTTTCGAAGGCTTGGCGAAATTTGAGAGTTTCTGGGTTATTCCGGAGATCCTCGCCGACTGTTTTAAACATTCATCTAAAGCAGTTTCCGCTTGATCAAGGGCTTCTTCAACAGGTTTATCCCGCAGCAATCCTTTATGTCTAGCCATTTTAAAGAGCTGTATTTTAGTGGACATAATGTTTAGAGGGTTGCCTATTTCGTGATTAATTCCCGCGGCCATTGTCCCGATAGCAGCGCGGCGTTCTGCTTGAGCCGCTTCGGTGAGAAGCTGGGCATTGCCTATAGCAATGGATTCGGTACGCGCTAAATCAAGCAAAACATCAAGGTCATCTTTTGTGTAGTCTTCATCTGATTTCTTCCTGCCCAGAGCGATAAATCCGATTAAATCATCGTGTAACAAGAAAGGAAGGATCAAAACCGCCTTAAGGCTCTGCATCTCGAGGCTAATAGGGGAATTAACTCCTTTAATGCCGTCTACCTGCTTAATAACTGCGGGATTATGAGTCTTTTTGAGAAAATAGACAAGTTTTGATTCCGAAGTAAAAGTTATATCTTTATTTTCAAGGCCGTATGAGCCATAGAGGGTATATTTGTCATCTATCCTGTTAAGTATGAAAATACTTGCGGTATAGGGATGGAGGGACTCGTCTAAGAGTTTTAAAGTAGAATTAACTACTTCATCAAGATTCAAGACTGTTATAACATTATCAATGAATTTCTTCAATATCTGCTTGTATTCGTACTTTTTCTGGAAGAGGAATTTATCGGTGGTGTTAATGAGGAAGATCTCGATAGGGCGTAGGCCGATTACTATAATTAAAGAGCTAATGGCAAGCGAAATAATTTTACCTCCGCCAATAAATTGAGAAACAGATAGCGTTACCGCCACAAAAACCCCAAAGGCAAAAATAAACGTCCCCGCGAAGATAAGGGATTTCTTGATAAGGACTTCGATGTCAAAAAGCCTAGAACTCACTATTGCATAAGTAATTATAAGTGGCATTAAAATGAAACCATAGTTTCCCCAGGGGATTTCAAAACCATATCCATTTGGAAAAGTTGAACCACCTGTTATAAAAGTACAGATGGTCGCTATATGTAGAAATCTAAGTTGGTTATGAAAAATCCCAGAACTCGTACGTGATTTTTTTATAAGTAAAATATAAGCAAATATATTTGTAAAAGCGAAGAATACAGTATAAATAACATAGACATACCCCGGAAAAGTAGGAACAAACATAAAATAGCTCCCACTTTGAACACCTGGTAGCCATTGATTTGGAAGTAAATAACTAAAGACAATAATACATATTGAGATCAAATAATTAATCTGAACAATTATTTTTTTATTTTGATAATTACAAAATAATACTATAAAATGGAAAAAGAAGGAGGGAGCAAGAGCTGCAAAACGATTGTTATACTGAATCCAAAATAAATATTTTTCTCCCGATGTTTGAAAATACCCTAGTCCCGTACAAAGACACCACCCTGATAAAGATAAAAGCATCATTGCCCAAATTAAATCCACTAGCTTTCTGTGGGTTCTCGCAAATATAAAAATAGCCATTGCAAGAGTACCCGAGCCATTAATTATGCTTAAAATTGCGTATATTTTAGTTGGTGTCATTCTAATTTATTAATTTAAATATGATTTAACAAAATAATTCTTGGCCATAACCTTTGTAAAATACTTATCGAAGGTATCGTTAGGTTTAAAACCTAACTCTTTTTTTGCCTTGTCTATATTACAATAGTAAGGATTGTGCATAGTTTGAAGCAAAAAAAGATAAGGAAAGCTAAAGTTTTTAAATCTAAGAGCTGTTTTTACTAAGATATCGACTATCGGCTTAAAGAAAGTTCCACTTAAGTGGACTTCTTTCAAACCGTATGCTTTTCTTATCACATTGTAGACTTCCTGAATCGTATATTTTTTTTCATCGGCTATTTGGTAGACTCCGGCTGCTTTATTTTCTATCGCACAGATTACTGCTTGTGTCAAATTTTCGATTGAACATAAGCTTATGTTAGGATTGCCCGCAAAATATTGCAAGTACCCTATTTTACATCCTTTTATAAATTGATCGAAATCTATGCCTGAGACACTCCCATATACTATCGGGGGGCGAAGAATAGCCACTTTAATAAGATTATCAATGCTATATCTAATAAGCAACTCTTCAGTCTTCAATTTTGCCTTACCATAGGCGTTATCCGGTTCCAACATGCGCATCTGACTATTGTTGCTATCATCTTTGAATCCACCTGCAGCAACAGATGACAAATAAATAATTTGTTTTAGTTTAGCTTTATTTAAATTCTTGATAATATTCCTAACAGCTTTTCTGTTATTTATATAAATACTTTTATAAGTATGTCCCAATATCTTCCCATGGGCCAATATAACATAATTATAATGTTCTAGTTTTAGAAAAGATAAATTACTATCAACTAAATCAACAAAATGAATATGATTGACATGATCTTTAATCGCTTTTGCTTTTTTTTGTGAACGGATACAAACATCAATGTTTTCTTTACCGTATTTATTGCTAAGATGTACTGTTATAAATTTACCGATATATCCAGTAGCACCCGTTATCAAAAATTTCATTGGATATTGTATTTAGTAAGATTAAAAATATTATATTCTTTTAATTGACAGAAATAAATAATTTGCACCTTCTATGGGTTGTTCAAACTTTATTTCTTCAACATCATTGAGGTCGTGCGTCCATGCTAACATCTCCTCTTGGCTCTTATGTATCATAACCCAGTTTCCGAGAAATTCATAATATGCCCTGTGTTTGAGATTTTTTGACGAAATATTACAAATTATGAGCAGGGCATTCTTATTTAATAGGCCATAAAGTTTTTTTGTCAGTTTAGAACATATCCTGTTAGACAGATAATCAAAAACACCGGCAACATAGATCAAGTCAAAGTGTTTATCGCGTTCTTTATTTTCGAGAATATCTGCTATAAAATCTATTATATCTTTGTGAATATAGCTTACATGTAGATTTTTTCTATACTTTTCATCTATTGTATCTATTTCGCTCCTTACATAATCTAAGGCTTTTTTTTCAAAGTCCAAGCATACAAATTCTATATTTTTCTTAATTTTACCTTCTTTTAATAATTCGATTAATTCCCTCGCAGGACCAGAACCTATGCTCGAAATTCTTGTTTTATCTGCTGTTTTGACTGTTTCTAAGATTTTTCTCTTAATAAAATTTTTTCGTATTATATTAGATTTTGATATGGATATGTTGCAAGCATAATTATTGAGTAAGCGTTGATATGATGTATCCCCTAAATAGTTTTTATCATGATAGTTGTAAATATAATTCATCATTACATAATCACCAGGATAACCAAAGGGTTTCTCATATAAGTGTTTATTTATTTCAATCCCCTCTTCTATTAATGGCGACATAATTCTCTGACAATATTCCTGGTGTAATTTGTATGTTGGTTTATCAAAATGTTTTACAGTCTCCCAAACTTTAGAAAGACAAGAATCAAGCTGTTCAGATATTTCTTTTTTTCTGCTCTCAAGAAACGCGATTTGGACATCTTTATCGGGATTATTTTTGTCAAATGTACCGAACTCGTTCTTTACGCTTTCGAGTGAAGATTTTAATTCTTGTGTTAGCTTAGTCAGGTCTCTATTCAAACCTTGTTCTTTCATGTTTTACCTTATTTACTTTCCTAGGTTTTTCTAATACAACGTAACTCTAATTAATCTTTTTAATAAATTACCAATTTTATTTTGAATGCGCTTCGATAAAATCTATTACATCTTTAATTGTTTTTATTTTGATTATGTCTTCTTTCTTTATTTCTAACCCAAATTTTTCTTTTAATTCAAAAATAAGCTCTACTAGACTCATGGAATCTATACTCAAGTCTTCAATTAAGCGAGAAGAGGATTTTATATTTTCTGAAGATACATTAAAATACTCAGAAAGAATATTAATTACTTTCTTTTCAATATTTTTAATCTCGCACTCGTCCATAATACTCCTATCTCACTTGTCGAATTTCTTAAATAACAGGCATGCATTATTGTTACCAAAAGCAAAGGAATTTGAAAGCGCGTATTTTATTTCCTTCTCGCGATATTTACCCGGCACATAGTCTAAATCACATTCAGGGTCAGGAGTCTCTAAATTTATTGTGGGATGAATCTTTTGTGTTTTTATGCTTAATGCGCATACTGCCGCTTCTATTGCGCCTGATGCGCCTATTGTGTGGCCAGTCATAGATTTTGTAGAGCTAATGGGTATTTTGTATGCGTATTCTTTAAATACAGCTTTAATTGCCTTTGTTTCAGCTAGATCATTGGCAATTGTAGAAGTGCAATGCGCGTTAATATAATCTATTTCCCGCGGCTCAATGCCCGCATCTTCTAAGCATAATTTCATTGCCCTTGCAATGTCATCACCAGTAGGGTCAGGTGCTACAACATGATACGCGCCTGATGTAGTAGAATAGCTTATAATCTCTGCGTATATATCTGCGCCTCGTTTTTTTGCATGTTCTAGGTCTTCTAATATTAAAATAGCAGAACCTTCACCCATAACAAAACCGTCCCTATTCTTATCAAAAGGCCTAGAAGCGTGTTCCATATCTTCGTCTTTTTTTACTCATTACTCCCATTACGTCAAATCCTAAATAGTTATATTGAACTATTGCAGCCTCTGTTCCACCGGCTATAAATACATCCGCCCTTCCCAACCTAATTGCATCATATGCTTGGCCTATAGCGTGAGCCCCGGAAGAACAGGCGGTGGTAATAGTAATATTGGGCCCTTTTATCTTAAAAAGTATCGCAATCTGGTTATTTACTGAATTCGGGATTATCTTTGGCACTGAAATCGGATTACAGGATTTTGGGCCTTTATTCATAACCTCTAGTATCTGTTTTTCATAAAAAAACATTCCTCCTAACCCACAGCCAATAAAGATACCCGTGCTTTTTGAATCGTACGCATTTTCGATTTTACTATCGTCAATTGCCATTTTTGTCGCCGCTATTGCGAATCTGGCAAAATTATCCGATCTCCTTACGGTAATTTTGTCCATAAATTTATCCGGCTCAAAATCCTCGACAGTCGCCGCTATTTTTGTGGTGTATTCGCTTACATCAAAATATTTTATTTTCTTGATGCCGGATTTACCAAGAAGGCAATTCCGCCAGAATTCTTCCTTGCCAATTCCTATTGGAGTTACAGCGCCAATTCCGGTTATCACTACTCTTTTTTGTTTCATTGTTTTTATGTTTTGTTTAATTCTTCAAGGGTATTGCTAACTAAACCATCCAAGAGTTCTTTTGCGGATACGATTTTATCAATTTTTACTACGTCCGCGCCGCAAAAGACAACCGCATTGTCTAAATCGCCTCCAGCTGCATTAAACATAGCCTCTGCTATACAGTATGGCGCGGTTTCCGGATCACATGATCTAAGGCATCTATAGCCACAATCAATAGCAATCTTTTTGCCGCTAGTAACCTTGTCTATTAACTTGGTCCTAATAGCTCTCCCCGGCATACCAACAGGGCTTTTAATGATAAGAACATCGGTTTCTTTCGCAGAGAGATATGCCTGTTTAAATTTATCGGCTACAGAACATTCATAAGTAGTAACAAATGGTGTTGCTATCTGCACGCCACTCGCGCCTAATTGAAGGAATTTTGCGATATCTTTGCCTGTAAAAATTCCTCCTCCGGCTATAACAGGTATTTTAATTCCGTATTCTTTTTCATAGCCATCAACTAACTTTATCACATCTTTTGTTATATTTTCTAACGTCTCGGTTTTTTTATCAATTAACTCCTCGTATTTAAAACCTAAATGCCCGCCTGCCAGTGGGCCTTCTACTATGATGGCATCAGGCAAGCGATTGTAGCGCTTTCTCCATGTTTTAATCACAATATCAGCAGCCCGGCTCGATGAAATAATCGGTATAAGTTTTGTTGCGTTACCTTCTGTCAGCTCAGGAAGCTTTAAGGGGAGGCCTGCACCGGTAGCAATAAAATGAATGTTTTCTTTTACAGCAGTTCTAACTAAATCTTCATAGTTGCTTAAAGCCACCATTGCATTGATGCCAAATATGCCATTCGTTAATTTTTTAGTCTGCCGGATTTGATCTTTCAAACCTTCTCTTGACGCTTTAGGATAATCGGCTTTATTATCGGGCCTTCCATAGCCAAGGCCTACGCTGGATATTGTTCCCGCGGCACCGTAATTTGCAACAGCGCTTACTAAAGAAGCAGTTGAGATCTTAACGCCCATACCACCCTGGATAATGGGTATTTTTATCTCTAAATCGCCTATAATTAATTTATTAAGTTGTTTCATCTTTTATTCGCTTGAATACCAAATAATTTGTTTTAACTAAAATGAGCGCAGCATTAACTAGCCGCGCTCATTCGAATATTTTTTCACATATCTTTTAAAGTTTAAAGGTTAAGGTTAGCATATAAATATTGTCAAACGTATGGTATTCTCCGTTAATACCGGTAGTTTCAGCGTTTATTGATTCAATTTTTCTTTTATCGAAGAACATTGCTGAATAAGCAAAATCAAGTGTAATATTTTTATTGAGGTTAATCCCTGTCCCTATGGTGATAGAGTTTGATGTAGCATCAGGTAAAGAGGTCTCAAAGTTTGCTTGGGCTATAGGGGTTTTGTGGAAATAGTAACCTGCCCGTAGTTTCCAGATATCATTGACTTTGTATTCGGCTCCAAGGGCGTAAGAGAAAACAGAATGCCAGTTTTTCGCCGTAGGGTTACCAGTATTTAATATGTAGAGACGAGTAGCGTCACTCTCTGATGTATAGTCAATCTTTTGTTCTTTTATTGATGCCCAGTCCATCCATTCCGTATCAAATTCAAATCTCCATTTGTCATCTGGTTTAAAGCAATAACCTAACAGGATACTTTGTGGTAAAGTCATTTTTGAGGTAACATCAGTTTCATAAGAACCGCCTCCGAAGACTCCGGCATAGTAGCCACTTAAATCGTCAAGATAAAGTTTGCCTTTATATTTTACTTCTATCGGGCTGCGGTACATAAAACCAAAACTATGGTTTTTGTTTAATTTATAAAGGGCGGATAACCTGTATCCCCAGGCGTTGTTATCTTTCCCTTTTAGTTGTGAATTCCCATCATAACTACCACCCAATGTACTTTGATCAAGTTTTTTATTGCTATTGGTTTTTAACATTACCCAGTCCGCCGCAACACCTAACGAAAGATTCTCGTTGATTTTATATGCAGCTGTCAACATTGTGGTATTTGAGGAGATTTCGCTCTTAGTGGCTACATACTTTGAGAAGCTATCTTCAGCCCAGTACGTCCCTGTCCCCCAATTCGAAGTTTCTCCGATACCAAAAGCGAATTTCTCAAGCCCAAAGTTACTTACAGCGAGAAAATTAGGGATGGTGAATACTTGCCTGCGCATATCTGTTTCATTTCCGGAATCATCTTTGTAAGTAGTAAATGGTTGAAATACAGAGGCGCCTAAAGAGACGTTAAGTTTTCCGTCTAATTGGGTCATACCTGCGGGGTTATAATAAATAGCGGCTGGATTATCTGCTTGAGCGACAACTGCGGCGCCTTTTCCCATTGAAGCGGCATCGACGAGTTCAATGCGGAATGCTCCTGATCCTGCAGCGAAGGCGTTATTTATTGGAAGAGTTAATCCTAAACCGAGCAATAAAGCAAATATTGCTTTCTTCATTTCTTTGTTCCTCCTTTTTTGGGGCTTTATGTATGAAAGATTATGCCAGTATTAAAGTTATGAACTCTAGCCTTTTTGTAAGGAGCAACAGTAGGAATTATTTTAATAGATTTTTTAAGCCTTGTCCAGCTTTTTTTAATTAGGAGGCGACAAATGAAAATTATCATTTCGGATGAAGTAATTGAGCGTAAGATTTTTATGATTCGTGGACATAAAGTCATGCTAAGTAATCATCTTGCTCAACTTTATGGAGTTACCACTAGCGCATTGACGCAAGCAGTTAGGCGTAATATTGAAAAATTTCCTGAAGATTTTATGTTTTTATTGAGTCGGGAGAAAATTATGAACTTATCACAATTTGTGATAAGTCCTAAATTAAAACACGCTCCTAACGTTTACGCTTTTACTGAACAAGGGGTGGCAATGCTCTCAAGTATTTTACGCAGCAAAAAAGCCATACACGTGAATATTGCTATTATGCGGGCGTTTGTGAAACTACACATGATTTTATCTACGCACAAGGAGTTAATGTACAAATTAGAGGAGCTAGAACGAAAAATCGGAAAACACGATGAAGCAATAAAGAATATTTTTGAAGTGATTCGTCAGCTGATGGAGCCCCCCCCAGCCTAAAGGAGAGAGTAATAGAAGGTTTTCGAAACGTTACCTAGTTTTCCAATTAATTATTGTCTCCCCGGAATAAAATATTGTGCTATAATTCTTGCTATGAATAATTATGATATTATAGTTATTGGCGCGGGGCATGCCGGGATTGAGGCGGCACTTGCGAGCAGCCGCATGGGCTGTAAGACCCTGATGTTAACCTTTGATATTAACTCGATAGGCAGGATGAGCTGTAACCCGGCAATAGGCGGGGTGGGGAAGGGCCAGTTAGTCAGGGAGATTGATGCTTTAGGAGGCGTAATGGGCAGTGCGGCTGATGCCTGCGGAATACAATTCCGAATGCTTAATGCTTCTAAAGGCGCTGCGGTTCATTCATCCCGCGCGCAGATTGATATGGATGCCTACAGTCAATATATGAAGAGGTTGGTTATAGGCGCTAAAAATTTAAAAGTTAAAGAAGCCGAAGTAAAAAAAATAATAGTTGAGGATAATAAAGTAACCGGTGTAATTACGGGTCAAGGCGAGGAGATTTTTTCTTCTTGTGTGATTATCTGTTCGGGGACTTTTTTGGATGGTTTAATCCACGTGGGCTTGAAACACTTAAGCGGCGGCCGGATCAATGAACCGGCATCAGAAGGCTTAGCTGATAATCTAAGGTCTTTAGGATTTAATTTGCTTAAGTTTAAGACCGGGACTTGTCCGCGCTTAGACAGCAACTCGATTGATTATTCAAAACTAATTGTGCAATCCGGAGATAATCCGCCTAAACCATTTTCATTCTCTACGCGGAGATTACCTCAAAAACAGGTCGCCTGCCATATAACTTATACTAATAAAAATACGCATCAGATAATTCTTGATAATTTAGATCAGTCTCCGCTTTACGCGGGAATAATCAAGTCAACCGGGGTGCGTTATTGCCCTTCTATTGAAGATAAAATAGTTAAGTTTAAAGATAAAGGAAGGCATCAGGTATTTTTAGAGCCGCAGGGATTGAATACTAGAGAAGTTTATCCTAATGGCATATCAACTAGTTTGCCTGAAGATGTCCAACTTAAGATCCTGCATTCTATAGAGGGTTTAGAAAATGTTAAGGTTATCCGTTTTGGTTATGGTATTGAGCATATTGTAATTGAACCTACGCAGTTTTACCCTACACTTGAGTCTAAGGCAATAAAAGGGCTGTATTCAGCCGGGCAGATTAACGGGACTACCGGATATGAAGAGGCGGCAGCGCAAGGTTTAATCGCTGGAATCAATGCCGCTTTAAGAATAAAAAATACACCCCCGCACCAATTTGGCAAACAAGCTGATTCTTTACATAATTGGTGCGGGGGTAAAGAGCCTTTTGTCCTGGACCGGTCAACCAGCTACATCGGAGTTTTAATTGATGATTTGACTACTAAGGGGACAGAAGAGCCATATCGCATGTTCACCTCGCGTGTAGAATACCGTTTAATTTTACGTGAAGATAACGCGGACGCGCGTTTAAGCGAAATGGGGTATAATCTTGGTTTAGTGAGTAAAAAAAGCCATAAGGCGGTAGAAGATAAGATTGAGGCGGTTAAGAAAGGGATTCGTTTTTTAAAAAGCACACGGGTTAAATCTTTTAATGGCGCAAAGCTTAAGAAAGATACCGCGCTTGAAGAATTATTAAGAAGGCCGGAAGTAAATCTGTTAAGCCTGAAAAGCCTGGGCCACGAAGAATTAAATCAGCTAAAATTTGCTGTTGCGGAAGGCATAGAGATTGAGGTAAAATATAGAGGATTTATAGAGCGTCAGCTAAAGGATGTTGAAAAGTTTAAGAATCTGGAAAAGATTAAAGTTCCACAAAGCTTGGATTATACGGAAATCCCCAGCCTCTCAAGAGAGATAAAAGAAAAGCTTAATAAATTTAAGCCGTTAAATTTAGGCCAGGCCTCGCGCATATCCGGGATGACTCCGGCAGCAATATCGATGCTCATGGTGTATTTTAAGAAAATATCTCATTTTAAGTAGCCGACGTTTAAACGTCGGCTACAGCTGTGGATAACTATGGATAAGAATAAGGCATATTTTGGATTAAAGAGATTTTCCCAAGGCCAGGGTATTGATTTATTTGGGGTTGCCGATATCAAAGATATAAAAAAGGAATTTCAAATTTTAGAATCTTTAGCTAATGGGCTGGATAAAGCGGTTTGTTTGGGTACGCGTTTATCAACAAGTGTTTTAAGCGAAATATCTAATGCTCCCACTCGCCTTTATTTCCATCATTACCGCACGGTTAACGCGTATCTGGACCAGACAGCATTAAAGGTTTGTAATTTTATACAGAGA
>JBAZGV010000008.1:0-11164 GCA_041652675.1 Candidatus Omnitrophota bacterium | reverse complement strand
AAGACCATCTTAGCCCCAATTTTATGTAGAGACTTAGCTGCTTTAAGAATGCCCGACTCTTGAGATAAGCTTAACGCCTCCTGATCATTAGCCACATATATATCTACTTTCTTTAAAAGGCTTAGCAATGACTTACGTTTTGTATTTATCCAGTAATTCATACTATCGAGAGCAACCAAGCGAGGAGAATGCATAAGTTTTAATAGGGAAGTTTGAATATCCGGGTCTACATTAGCCAAAAATACATATTTGATCTTACGCTGCTCATTAGTAATTTGCGGACTAAAATCAGCAAGTACCCCAAGCTCAGTCTTTAGCGTAATTGCATTATTTAAATCTTTCCTATATTCACCCTGCCAATGGAAAGTTTTACCTCTGTTTATGGCAAGCGAAGTCAAGTCAATACCTTTACCGCGCAAAAAATCAATATGTCTTAGAGGAAAATCTTCACCGGCGACAGCAACAAGGCTCAACTTAGTGAAGAGCCTCGCGCTCATCGAGAAATGGGCAGCAGAACCACCAAGAATACGCTCACGTTTCCCAAAAGGCGTCTTCACTGTATCTAGCGCAACTGTGCCTAAAACTAAAATACCCGCAATGCCCCCCTTCTTGCAATTATTTAATAAAAATTAAGGTCAAGAGCGCAACCAGAATACAATAATAACCAAAATAATAAAATTTAGCGCGTTTTATAATTAACTTTAGAACAAAAAGCGCCAGTAACCCGCTGATAACACTAGCAATAAAACCACCCGCAAGATTAATAGGATTTTCTAGCAGAGCAGAGCCGACTTTTCTCATCTCCAAAAGCGTTGCACCTAAGATCAATGGTATGGAGACGAGAAAAGAGAATTTAAAACAAACCTCTTTTTCGATTTTTCTAAATAAAAGCGTAGAGATGGTAATACCGGAACGGGAAATACCCGGGAGAATAGCTATCGCTTGAGTAAAACCTAAAATAAGCGCGTCTTTCAAACCGACTTTAACATCTTTCGAATGATTAAAATTACGGGTTAAGAGCAGAACAACCCCGGTAATCAAAAAAGGGAGAATAACCGCTCTTGGTGAACTAAAGAGGCTCTCGAAAAAATCCTTGCCTAGAATACCGATAATTCCAGTAATAAAAGTAACTAATACAATCAAAAATATGGATCTTTTGTCACGCATAACCTTAAGTATCTCTTTAAAGAAGAATATCACAACGGCAATTAACGTGCCCAGATGTAAAACTATAGATATAGCTATTTCTTCACCGCTAAGCCCGAAAACCCTTTGCAAGATCACAAGGTGGCCCGAACTACTCACTGGCAGAAATTCTGTTATCCCCTGGACTACTCCTAACAAAATATATTTAAACATTTTCCTCTAGAAAAGTTTTTAAATCTTGCGCTAAATTGATCTCTAATCTCATAATTTTTCCATTCTTAGGGTGTTTGAATTCTAATTTTGCCGAATGAAGGCATAATCTTTTCGCTTTTATTTTAAAATCCCGCCGGAACGCGTATTTAGACTCTCCTAATATAGGATGGCCGATAGATTTAAAATGTATCCTTATCTGATTGGTCCGCCCAGTCAGCGGCGTCACTTCTACAATAGCAAAATCCATTTTTTTTTCAATAACTTTATAACAAGTTTGAGCAAAGAGGCCATCGATTCTGCCCTTAATTATTCCTTGCAAGCTAGAGGGAATCCCCCGGATAAAAGCAATATAAGTCTTCTTAACCAGCCTCTCTCTAAACTGCCCCATCATATTCTGCTGAACAGGCTTAGATTTAGCATAAATAATTAAACCGGAAGTATCGCGATCAAGCCTATGGCAGGGGTACAAACCTAATATGCTTGTAAGTGTGCGCTTTTCATTCTTTGGGGTAGGAACCGTAAGTAATCCAGAGGGTTTATCAACAATTAATAAAGAATCATCTTCATAAACAATGGGAATATTCATCCAACTATTCATTATACACCCCCGCACCTGTTAGCAAGGCATAAACATGTAAAATGCAAACTGGTGTGGGGGTGAATTTACACTATCTCCAACATCCGGTCTATAGACTTCTTAGCGCGTTGACGAATTTCATCCGAAACCTTGACTTCTTCTCTTAGTTCTTCAAGAGCAAAAAGTATTTTTTCCTGTGTAGTCCGCTTCATATTAGGGCAGACTGCACGCTCAGAGGCCGGATAGAATTCTTTTCTAGGATTATCTTTTTTAAGACGGTAGATCAACCCGATCTCAGTCCCGACGATAAACTCTGTTGCTTCCGATTCTTTAGCAAATTTAGACATCTGTGACGTGGAGAGCACCGCATCCGCGATAGAGACTACCTGAGGCAAGCATTCCGGATGAACCATAACTTTAGCAAAAGGATGAAATTTCTTCTCACGCTTCACATCCTCAGGAAGAATCCTTATATGGGTAGGACAAAATCCATTCCAGATAATCAATTGCCTGCCGGTTTTCTTAGATACAAAATCGGCAAGATATTTATCCGGTACAAAAATAATCTCTTCCTTGTCTCTAAGGGCATTAACAATAGCTATGGCATTTGTTGAAGTGCAGCAATAATCTAATTCCGCTTTCACTTCCGCGGAAGTATTTACATAGCCCACCACTACCGCCTTAGGGTGCTCTCCCTTCAATTTCTTTAGCTCACTGGCTTTAAGCATATTAGCCATAGGGCATCCGGCGTTTGAATCCGGCATAATAACTTTTTTCTCCGGAGACAATATCGAAGCAGTCTCTGCCATAAAATATACGCCGCAAAAGATAATAACTTTAGCATCGGTTTTAGAGGCGATGCGGCTAAGCTCTAAAGAATCGCCCCGATAATCAGCCACATCCTGAACTTCAGGCAACTGATAATTATGCGCCAATATAATAGCGCCGCGTTTTTTCTTAAGCTCCTTAATCTTCTCTTCTAGTATGCCAATCTCTTTAGTCATCTTTTTATTTTAAAATCCTGTCAATAACCCCCCCGCCTATTACTTTACTGCGGCTATAAAATACTGCTGCCTGCCCGGGAGTTATGGCAAATTGAGGCTCTTTAAACTTAGCCCTAATTTTATTTGCGAATGGAATTAATTCTGCTTCTCTTTCCTTGTGATTATAGCGTATTTTAATCTTAAGGGCAACTTTCTTTTTTATAGGCTTATGAGAAAAATATAAATCCTTGATTAAAAATTCCGAAACCAAAACATCATCCTTGCGCCCAATAGTAATCTGATTATTTCTATGGTCTATCTTGCTAATATACGCAGGGTAACCTTTAGCTATACCTAATCCCTCGCGCTGGCCTACGGTATAATACGCAATCCCGCTATGCCTGCCCGCAATATTGCCTTCCTGGTCCATAACCAATCCCGGTTTTATCTCTTCATTTAGCCGGGTTTTTAAAAAACCGCGATAATCATCCTGGGGTACAAAACATACTTCCTGGCTGGCTACTTTCTCAGCCACAGGCAGAGAAAAATTACGCGCGAGCTTCCTTACTTCTTCCTTTGTATATTTTCCGATAGGAAAAATGATATGTTTTAACTTCTCCTGATTTAATCGATAAAGAAAATAGGACTGGTCCTTATTCAGGTCTTTGGCCTTCCCTAGCCAAAAGGCATCCTTTGTTTTCACTATTTGAGCGTAATGTCCGGTAGCCAAAAATTTAGCATCCAAGGCGAGTGCTTTTTTCAGCAGTTCACCGAACTTAAGATACTGGTTACAAAGGATACAGGGATTGGGAGTCCTGCCTAAAAGATACTGCGCGCAGAAATCTTTAATTACATACTTCTCCAAAAACTTCTGCATATTCAAAATGTAATGTTTTATACCTAGCTTATTCGCAACCCTGCGGGCATCATCAATACCATCTAAACTACAACAACCGGGCTTTTTGGCAGATTCGCCTGCCTGCCGGATAGGCAGGAAAAAACACATAGTAATTCCGATAACTTCATAACCCTTATCTTTTAATAGTGCCGCGGCCACTGAAGAGTCCACTCCACCGCTCATTGCCACTACTACACGAATTTTACCCATGGTAAATCTCCGCAAAGAATAAACGGGTTCGCCCACTCATTGCAGGGCAAACCCGTCTCTTATATTTCTTAGGTTATAACTTAACTACGTTTGTAGCTTGCTCGCCTTTAGGGCCTTTTTCAATCTCAAACTCAACTTCCTGTCCCTCTTCTAAAGTCTTATAGCCATCACCCTGTATAGCGGTATGATGTACAAATACATCAGCACCATTCTC
Source organism: Candidatus Omnitrophota bacterium (assembly GCA_041652675.1). Lineage (GTDB taxonomy): Bacteria > Omnitrophota > Gorgyraeia > Gygaellales > Profunditerraquicolaceae > Sherwoodlollariibacterium. The sequence continues at coordinate 6,923 of JBAZGV010000008.1, read as the reverse complement.
AGGAGTAATAAATCCATAACCCTTTTGATTGGAAAACCACTTTACTTTACCTTTTGCCATTGTTGCGCCTTCCTCCTTCCTTGTAATATTTTAGCAGACTATTAAGAGAAAAACCGCAAGGCGCGTCACTCTTTCTCCTTACGGCTTAAGACTTCAACTCTCCTCATCTACTACTGCGGAAAGTATACACTATTTTATAAATTTGTCAACTATTTTTACCTCCACTAATCCACGCACAGAATTGCAAAGAAATACTCTCTCCGCGCTAATAAGATCATCCTTAGTAATTACTTGCTCTTTGATGGCATGTTTTTTTATAAGATATTCCCTGTAGATGCCCGCAAGCAGGCCTGATGAGACCGGTGAAGTATAAAACCTGTTCTTTTTCTGAATAATCAGGTTAGAGATTGCTCCTTCAGTGAATTCACCTCTGGTATTAAGAAAAATAACATCGAAATAGCCTTGAGCAGCATAACTCGAATATTCCGCGTCATAAAGAGCCCTGTTTGTGGTTTTATGATATAGGAATAAATTATCCGGATTAATCTTATGCTTAGAAATAACAACATATCTTATTCCCTTTACCGGGCTTATCTCAAGAACTTCGCTCTCAAGCCTTTCTTCCTTACCGAAAAGAAACCGCACCTTATATTGCCTTCCCTTGATAAATCCTTTTGTCATTTCTTTAAGCTTGCGATGTATATCAGTCAAATGATAGTTAAAATCAAAATACTTCGCCGATCTCTTCAGCCTCCCTAAATGCTCCTTGATGAATTTATACTCCTTATCCCAGAGGAGAGTCTCAATTAATTTAAAATCATCATGCCTATGAGTTAGAAACTTAGCTTTTAACTTACATTCCGCAAACTCATCTTTCGCTAAAGAATCATAAACGATTCCACCGCCTACGCCCATTTCACCATTGCTCTTCGCAATAGTAATAGTGCGTATAGGCAGATTAAAGGCCGCTTTTTTATCCGGAGATATAAAACCGATGGCCCCGCAATATACCCCCCTTGGCGTTTTCTCCAAATCCTTAATGATCTGCATTGTCTTTATCTTCGGGGCTCCGGTAACAGAGCCTCCGGGAAATATATTCTTAAATATATCAAAATAAGTAGCTCCTTTTCTAAGAACACTCTTTACCTCTGAAGTCATCTGAAGTATGGTTTCGTACTTGCGCACCTTAAAGGCTTGAGATACCTTAACGCTATTAATATTAGATACCCTGCCTAAATCATTCCGCACTAAATCTACAGTCATCAAATTCTCCGCCCTATCCTTTAAGCTTGCTTTTAATTTTATTGCATTCTCTTTATCCTGCTCTATACTTCTGCCACGCGCGATCGTCCCTTTCATCGGTTGAGAATAAATTTTTGAACCTTCCCTCTTTAATAATAGTTCCGGGGATAAAGAGATGATATATTTTTTCCCGAATTTACAGAAAGCGCTGTATTGAACGCGCTGTTGGCTGGTTAATTCATTATATAGAGAAAAGGCCGAACCCGTGAAGCCAAAATTGTATTTGGCCGTGAAGTTAACCTGATAAGTATCGCCTTTTCTTATACAGTCCTTTATCTTTAAGATCTTGCTCCGGTACTCTCTTGAGCCGATATCTAGCTCGAGATTACGAAGAGAATAACTTTCTTTTCTGATTCTGTTAAGGAATACATCCGGATTAACAATATTAGTATCGCCGGTTTTATGATTAAAATAAAACCTTTTCTTGAATACCGCCAAATGTATTAGGGGGGTGTGGAAAGAACCTGCTGATTTAAATAAATCCTTCTCAAAATAATAGCCTAATTCATAAGCAAAGTATCCGCCAAGATAAAATCTTTTGGAGCATTCTTCTATATCCTTAAAAGCCCGATTAACGCCCTTGAAACTGTTAACTTTAATGATTTTTACCGGATCAACAAACAGATAACTCATATAATTCTGGCTATCGCATAGCTTTGTTTCAAAAAGCAAAAAATATTTCTGCTTATTTACGTATGCATTATTTATCTGTGGTAAATTTACCATTTAAGCCTTAAGCCTCCTTCAATCCATCTCCCGGGTGAGGGTATCCCTTCTATCTCCTGGTATTCTACATTAAAAATATTGGTTGCGGAAAAGAAAAATTCGCTATACTTGTTTAAATCACAGCTTAATCGAGCGTGCATCAAAAACCATCCATTACGGCCGGGAGTTTTTTTATAAGTAAAACCGATTTCCTGGGTTCCGAAATCAAACCTAAAAAAAGAAACAAAATTAACAAGATGATGAGCATAGTTTTCTCCATATTTATAGCTGTAACCATTATCGTTTTTACGCCTGTTAACATAGGAGTAACTAGCGTTTAGGCTAATTTTATCATTTATTTTACACTCTACTCGCTCTTCAACTCCAAAGACATCGGCTGTGGCAATATTAGAGGCCTCCCACTTTGCCTTGCTCGCGATAGGCTTAACCCAATCAATAAAATTATCTTCGTTTCTAAAGAAAAAGGCCAAACCCCAGGAAAATTTCTCCCGCTTATGATTATAGCCCGCCTCATAACTTAATGATTTCTCCGGTGATAAAGCGGCATTTCCAATAGTAGTCGGGTCATTATAATAAAGCTCGGTAAAAGAAGGTATACGCATACTTCTCGAAACTCCAAAATGCAAAAAATTTGCCTCGAAGAACTCGCGGGTTAATTTAATTCCCCCGGTATATGAAGTACCTACTCCATTATAATCATCAATCCTTAGAGATGAATTAATAGATAAGCTATCCAGGAAATAATAAGAATCGTCAACAAAAATACTTTTACGCTCACGGCTATGCTTACCTAAAGTAGTAGAATTAATTTTTTCCTCTGAATACTCTAAACCTAATCCAATCTTTCCTAAAATCGTACTATCTTTATTAAGGTAAAGGCTAGGAGTATAAATATCCGTGCGATGATGAACGAGGTAATTACTGCGTACTCCGGTTTTATCCAGCATAAACTTATCAAAATGCCTGCGCCATAAAAAATTCGGCTTAACAGTAAAGCTCCCCACTCCTAAATTAAGGCCTGTATTTAACAGATAAACCTTAGTCCATTCTCGGGAAGGATATCCTAATCCCGGAGTATAAAAGTCATAAGCGCCAAATTCTTTCTCCTGATAACCAAAATCCAGGTCAAATGTGCCCAAAGGTATATCCAAGGAAGAAGCCATGTTAGCGGTAAACTTTTTAAAATCAGTATCTTCGCTAAAACCACGGGATTTTTTATTCTCCAGCGAAAAACGAACTCCCAAATCTTTTATTTTATCGCTTACGCTAAAAAGCCCACCCCAAGTTTGATATTCCCCTCCGGTTAACTCCAAGACAACTTTTTTCCCGTCCGGCCTTTTAGTAATAAAATTTACTACGCCACCTATCGCATCCGGTCCAAGATTCAAAGGCGATATTCCGGGAATAACTTCAACACAAGCAATATCCTCTTTGGTTAAAGGGATATCCGAATTATGGTGGCCTGTCTGCGGGTCATTAATATATTCTCCGTCAAGAAGTACACGGACACCTTGGTAATTTGAACCACGCAAAGAAAAATCCGTTTGTATAGAGCTGTTTGGTGAGCGTGCCTGAAGGTTAAGCGGCAAGATACTCAATGCCTCTACCGGAGAACTAAATGGCAAAGCTATTAAATCCTTGCTACTAAGCGAATACCGTCCGGTAAAACCGCCTTTATTCCTTAAAACTACGATCTTATCCAGTTCGGTAAGCTTATCTTCGGCAAAACAAATTGAAAAGAAAAAAAATAAAATAAAAAAAATACCGCTCTTTAATTTAAACATGCGCCTATTATAAAAGAGCGGCGTTTAACTGTCAACTGATTATATTTGTGTAGTTTACATTAGATAGGTCAACGGCAATGCACGACATCTCCGGCAATAACCTTTTGCGTTATGCCCGAATCATTTCTAATTAATAACCCGCCGTCGGAATCAATATCAAAAGCCTCACCCTCCAAGTGCTCTTTATGAGAATATACTTTTACCCTGCGCCCTAAGGTGACCGCGTATTGGCGCCACTTGTCAATGATCGGCTTAGCTCCTTTTTTATCAAGAATCTGGTAATTTACTTCCAGCCTATATAGAACTTCTTGCAATATGTTTATCCGGCTAAGTTGTTCATCTTTATTTTCCCTTAGGCTGGTTGAACCGCTAATAAGAGATTTAGATTCATTATTTATATTTAAACCTACTCCGATTACAATAAAATTAACCTCATCAACTTCCGCCTTGATCTCGGTAAGTATCCCTCCCAATTTTTTGTTATGCATAAGAATATCATTCGGCCATTTTATCTGGAGGCCTAATCCCAATACTTCTTTTATTGCCTCACAGATACTTACTCCGGCGAGTAGCGTAATTATTGACGCCTTATCCAAAGATATCTTTGGGCGCAAAATCAGAGAAAAATATAAACCTTTGTATTTGGGAGAATACCAAGCCCTGCCTAACCTTCCCCTGCCCTTAGTCTGAGTTTCCACCAAAACAACCGTGCCCTCTCTCGCGCCTTTTAAAGCGAGCTGTGTAGCCATATCCATCGTGGAATTTAATGAATCAAAATAAAATATCTTCCTTCCCAAGCTTTTTGTTTTTAATCCCTGGTATACCTGGAAATCATACAGCCTATCCGGCACTGAAATCAAGCGATACCCAAGGTGGGGGACAGCGGCAATGTCATAGCCAAGTTCCCTTAAAAAATTAATGTGTTTCCATAATGCCTGGCGGCTTACCTTAAGAGTTTCACTTAATTCTTCTCCGGAAAGATATTCCTGCTTATCTTTAAGGAGTTCGATTATCTTCTCTTCCATAATTATTTATTTCTTCTGATATAGGGGAGACATGGCGCGAAGCTTATCCACTACTTTAGGCAAATGCTCCAGGAGATAATCTATATCGCTCTTTTTGGTCCATCTACCCATGGTTATTCTTAACGAACCGTGCGCGGTAGCATGATCTAAACCAATAGCCAGAAGCACATGGGATGGCTCTAAAGAACTTGAGGTACAGGCAGATCCGGTTGAAAGGGCAATACCTAACATATCCAGGCTCAATAAAATTGATTCTCCTTCAATATACCTTATAGAAAAATTAACGTTGTTCGGCAATCTTGCCTGCGCATGGCCATTAAGTTTAACGTCGGGAATTATTTGCGGTATCTCCTTAATCATCCTATCCCGCAACCTTATCTGTTCTTTTGTTTCACCCTCCATATTCTTACGGCATAATTCTATTGCTTTGCCTAAGCCTACGATACCGGGCGTATTATAAGTTGACGGCCGCCTCCCCCTCTCCTGATCGCCGCCATAAAGCAATCTTTCAATACGCGCCCCTTTCCTTATGTATAACGCGCCAACACCTTTAGGCCCGTAAAACTTATGCGCGGAGAGCGAGAGAAAATCAACATTTAAATCATTAACATTTACCGGAATATGCCCAATGGTTTGCACTGCGTCAGTATGAAAATAAATTCCCCTCTCTTTCGCGAACCTGCCGATCTCTTGAATCGGCTGGATTGTCCCAATTTCATTATTAGCCTGCATAATACTAATAAGTATAGTTTTGTCAGTGATTGCCTTCTTTATTTCTTCAGGAGAAATTAAGCCTTCTTTATCTACTTTTACATATGTAACCTTAAAACCTTTTTTCTCCAGATGGCCGCAGGGCTCGCTAATCGAGTGATGCTCAATAGCAGAAGTAACGATATGATTTCCCTTATCTTTTAATGCCTCTGCCGCTCCGGATATAACATTATTATTAGATTCTGTTCCGCCGGAAGTAAAAATAATTTCTTCCGGCTTTGCCCCAAGAGACAAAGCGAGTATCTCCCTGCTATCCTCCACCCCTTTTTTTGCTTCCTGTCCAAAAGAATGCATACTTGAAGCATTGCCGGGCTTATCAAAGAAAAACGGCTCCATTGCCTTTAATACTTGAGGGTCACAAGGAGAAGTCGCCGCGTAATCTAAATAAATTTTTTTCATCTTTCAATCACTTCGTTCATTACTAAAAGTGCACTTCCATAGCGCGGGGAGGGCAAATTTTGACACAAAGTTCACAGGCAATACATTTTTTATTATCAAAAGTTACCTTGCGCGTTTCTTTATCTACCATAAGCGCTTCAGTAGGGCAAATTGGAACGCATACGCCACAATTAGTGCATTTAGCCTCATTCCTTACCACGTCTTGGCTTAAAGGCTGCATCTTTACCCCGCAGGACTGCAGATATTCTACTCCTTTATCGAAATTATCCCTCTTTCCGATTAACTCTAAAACCATAAGCCCTTCCTCTTCAGGAGTAACAAAAGCCTTAAGAATATTAAACTGCAGGTCGTATTCCTTTACTAATTTATAAACAATAGGTTGATTAACCAAGCGGCTTGGAAAATGTAAAACTATTCTTTTAGAGACCATGTTTACTCCTCATTTTTCAGAATTGGCCTTTCTTTAAGCATTTTAAAACCATAGCCTGAATCTGCTTTTGGCAATGGCGCTACTGCCTCACTTAAAAGAAAATCTCCTTTATTTATCCATGCTTTTAATTCTTCGGAGACCTCGCGGGCCTTAGAATAGCTGGAAAGATTACCCGTTGGCACTTCCTTGCCCTGCACGATTATTTTTCCGCTCTTCAGCTGTTCGTAATTTGCCTCACCGAGGGAACCAGGGACGCAATTTGGATAATTTGTGCTGTAATCAACAATTTGCGCGTATATATCTTTATCCTTAGCTGCTGCGTATTGAATAGTCTCTTCATCTAATACCGGAATAGGAACACCTATGCCAACAATAAGCGTTACCCCATAACCAAGCATGCTTGTACCCACTAACCATTGAGGCTTCATCTGCTTTAAATCACCGATAACCGATATCGTGCCGGCAGGAGCTTGAGGGATTCCATTT
>JBAZGV010000007.1:0-12454 GCA_041652675.1 Candidatus Omnitrophota bacterium | reverse complement strand
CGTGTTTTCTTGATTGCATTAAGCGGCTTGATAAGGAACTCTTCAATCTCTTTGGCTACGGTAGATAGGTTTTCTGGCACGTGTTTAATGTCTCCCTTTTTCAAAAATGCCTTCCAGAGCATCTGGCGGTCAGATTTCTCATCATAAATTTCTTCAGCAAATAGCGGCTTATCTTCTGGAAATAACGTCTTACGGTGTTCAAAGGTTCTTTTTAATGCTTCAGCAAGCTTTGTGCCATTAAAATCAAACTGGCGCATCATAAGCCAGATATCATAGAAGTCTTTCATCCTGCTATTAAGAAGGCCGAGCTTTACCATAGCTTCAAATTTCTCACTGACTACGCTTTCTGCAGGATAGCCTTTAAGATGGGGCTTAGGAAGATCCAAAATTACAGGGTAATCAATAGCATCGGCTTTTGGATAGATAACATCGCCAAAACCTACATCAATCTGCATTGGGATGCGTGAATGCTCTAATAATCCGTGAAACTTTACCCGCACACCTTCGTAATCCGCATCTTCTTTTATCCTTTTACCCTTAACTGTCTTCGGATCAAAGGTCAGGCCGTCAGGAACCACGGGAACTTCACAAATATCCATTATTGCTTTCTTAATACAGGGTATCTGATTATCAAAATGCGCTAAGAAATCTATATCCAAGGTCGTTCTTCTTTCCGAAACCTGCCACGCGGTAAACATAAGAGCGCCTTTTAGGATAAACTTATCCGCGTATTTGGACTGGCTAAACCTATAAAGAAATCTTTCCATGCCATAATATTGCAGGATTTCCTGAAACGACCGGTTGGTTTCTTTGGCTTTATTCTGGAGCCGAGCCCGTATAGAAGCTTCTATATTTTTGATATCTTTCATCATAGCATGGCTTCCAGTATCGGCTTTAGAACCTTATCAATACGGCAGATCTTGGCGTAGTGCATAATTTCTTTTGGCTTTATCTTTTTCTCTGTGATAGCGGTTTTTAGGGCACCCCGTGCGACATCTATGCCTATTTTATTACGGAATTTAAAACAATCTGCAATTGTTTTGGCGAGATTGTAAACTTTAATCTTATGGCATCCAACTTTATGCTCTTCTATTCCGGCTTTCCAGGCTTGAGAAACAAAACGGTAAAATCTTACCGGGGGATATTTAATCTTATTGGCATATGCACCGCGTGTAATGGCTATATCTACAAATTGCGGTATCTCGGTTGTCGCTTCATGAAAAGCAAGAGCAGAAAGCAGGCATATGACACCTTTTGGGACCTTGATGGAAATAGCTGCTAGGTCAGGATTCGAGAATGAAACTCCTTCTGGTAGCCTATAAAGGCCACGGTCAAGTTTGTTAACGCGGCCAGATTTCAGACTAACCTTAATAAGGGCTTTATTAAAACCAGCTTTAATGATTTCCGCACAACTAACCAGCCCACCTTTTTTCTTAAAGAAACTTATAAGCTCTATTTCTCTATCTCCCATAGATACTCCCTTTCGCTATACATTTATTAATAAGTGTATAGTATTAGGGAGCTGATGTCAAGTGTATTTTAGAGTCGCACCAATATATTCTTCTATGTTAGTATTTTAATAGTATTTCGGATTTGCTAAAATAAACCAATTCTACACAAAAAAGGAGAATTCTGTGAAATACTAATTTAGTATTTATTAGTATTTTGTTAGTAATTGGAGGCTGTGTAACTTAAAAAGGGGCGTTCTTTTGGGGACCTTTATTAGCCGATTAAGCTTAAAAAAGGCAAGACGCCCCTTTTTGATTAAGGTGTAGTACCGATAAAAACAGCCCTTAGTTGCTGGGTTGAACTTGCTGAATCAAGCACTACTAAGATATCTTTTAACATTGGCTCAGTTGGAAAATAGCGTTCTTCCTCTATTCTTAAGATATCCGAAATGCAAGAAATAACTTTATCTATATCCCTATTTACGCTCCCTCTGTAACAAGATATCTGGACATATTCTTTTATTCTCTCTGCTGACGGCGTTATGCCAGAATTAACCAAATTCTCTATTTCTCGCCATTCTGTATCAAGATTTATGTTGCCCAATCTATTTATAGATAAACTGCTGCCGATATTAACACTTAAATTGCTTATTGCTTGAGTAACAATCGGTAAGTTACGGAAATCGATACCGCCCATTTGCCTAGGAGTTGTTGATATCGGATTCTCGTGAGATGCTGTGGGCTGAAGAGTCAACTGCTGGCCTAGATTCTGTCCTGTTGCATCGCTTTTAACTGGCGAAGCAGCGTCTTTTACCCATATACTACCAGCAGCTGGAATAATCGGGGCAGCTTTCTCCTGTCTAAGCGGCAACCTCAAATCACCTATATTTTCTCCGGTATCAATCCTGTCAGCAAACGGCAAAAATAATCCCCCTTCATTTAAATAATTAACTGACTTTTCTATAAAATCACGAGGCGCTATAGGTACCCCGATTTGAAAAAACATATCATATCCATTAATTGTCTCTTTAATAACATCGGGTGTGTATTTTTTCGCGTCTTCGCGATATAAAATTACTTCTCTATTACTGCCATTATAATTAAACCTAAACACTAACTTCCCGCCTTTGCCTAGCTCACCTTCATGAGAAACTTCTAATTTTTTACCCCCCAGAGCTAATATCTCCGAAATGTATATATTTTCTATATAGCGGGCATCTTCTAGTGGATCAACGCCAACTATAATACTTGCATCAGTGCTCAAAAGCACTGTCTTAACATCAAAACCCATACCTGGATAATAGACAATAACAATTCCATTTTTACTTTTTGCAGAATTGATCGCAGACCTTAGAGTAGAGATCGCCTTATTTTGATATTTATCATCTGGAACATTAATAGAATGAATCTGTCTCGCAAAGAAAATTGACAATTTTTCTAAGCCTAAGCTCCTTGCCAAACTAAGGCCCATATTGGATAGAGCAAATTCTGGCCACTGGAGCATCCGAAGCCAGAAAAATGGATTAGATAACCTTCCCCTTATTTTATAACTTATTTCGCCTTTAAAAAGCTGGGTACCAAGGTCGCCCGTAAAATCAGTAACATGGGGAGTTAGAGTTTCGGTTTCTTGAGGTTTTCCTTGGCTATTCAATGTAGACACTTCTATACCTCGACTTTCTATTTGAACCTGTCTTAACTCACCTGGATTATCTGTGGCGTTAACTTTAACTCCTATGACAACCTTAGGATTTAACACTGGACTACTAGCAGTCGGTATTGAAGATACGATGGTTCCTGTTTCAGGATTACGTATCACTCCTCCCATCGTGGGCATCCGGCCAAGATTAAATACCTCTCCCCCGCTAAAATAACTTCTAATCGTTTGACCAAATGCACTATAAGCCGGTTCTTGAATGTTATATTCGCCGTCTTTGAAAGATTTCTGATAGGCTTGGAAGTAGATTGTCTTTGACCAATATTCTTTAGAGGTCATACCGATAATAATTTTCCTGTCGATTATCCGAGAGTAAAGACCACCCTTATCGTAGAATCTAGCCTTAAACCACTGCGCCATGATAAGGGAATAATAAATCTGTCGTAAAGAAGCATAGCGTTTGGAAGAGTTAATTTCTTTAGTGAGTTTAGGAAGAATGATTTCACGGATTAATTGGGATGAGAATTCATTGAGTTCTTTTAGTCTATCATCTTTAAAGTTGTAGACTGCTGAATCCTTTAGATAATCCTGCTCAAGAATGACTTTAAGAGTTGCTTTATAGATATAGGCTGAATCTGTGGATTCACGGATAATGATCTCATCCGGAACTATCCAGGGACGGGTTAAAGTAGGAATAGTTATGTTTTGATTTCCATAGAGCTCTGCTGCTTTTTGGTATAACCTCTTCCGGTACTCTTTGCCTTCAGGGGTCTCTGGGGAAGTGGCTCTGGCGGTGTCTTTTTTAAGCTGGAAGTCTGCTTCCAGGAGTATTTTACCTACTTCAGTTTGAGCTAATAAGGGATCGATGATATTATCTGGTGAGTCAGGGCGTAGGTTTACCCAGAAGGTATCGTTGGGTAGAGATATTCCTACGAAAAAATAGTTAAGCAAATCTTTGGCAACGCTCTCTAATTCAGGGACAGTCCCCTTCGGGGACAGTCCCTGAAACTGATCTCCTTTGTCTAAGAGAAGCTTGAAGTTATTGTTGAGGTTATCGTATTGAAGATAGCGCAGATGAATGGGGCGGAATTTCTCGATGAAGATATTTGAATGCAGGCTCTGTAAGTGACCCGCTACATTAAGCTCAACTGCAGCGACTTGGCTAAAGCCAGTCTGCTGAAAGATAAGCAAAAAACATAATAAAAAACAAGAAAATCGCCTTAAACGATAACTTAAGCGATTTTCGCAGTGGTATAGGAAAGTATAAAAATACTTTCCTATACCATAAATAATCTTGGGTAATTTACGTGTCATAATTTTTGTTTATTTCTGGTAATTTTTAGCATCGCGGCCTTGTAAGGTAAGGGATTGCAATGCTAAAAGGTAGGCTTCAGGAAAACGCTTTCTCTCCAAATCTAATCGTTATGGTAGGAAAATACAGCGAATCTCTGTTCGGATTATAAAAGTAGCGCGGACAATAAGCGACTTGGCTGGAAGCGAGGTTATCCAAACTGCGCACATTGCCGAGGCAATACAATACAGAGTATTAGATAAGCGTTGGGGATAAATACAACGCCTATCAATAACTTAGTATCTTTTAAATTATTTATTTATTACTTGGATAGTAATAGTGGAAGAAGAAACCATGCCTTTGTTATCTGTTACTATAAGCGTTGCGATAAATTCCCTTGTTCCGTAGGTAGTACTCCAGTAGGTATTCGAAGGATTTGGTTTATTAGATTTATCTCCGTCCCCAAAATCCCAAGAATACGATATTATTCTTCCGTTAGGCGATAAAGATTTTTTACCGGAGAAATTCACCTTTAAAGGAGACTCTCCGTTTTGAGGCCTGGCAATAATTACAGCGGTTGGGTTAGGCAGAGATAACTGCGGTTTAATTTCTTGGGGCTTCGGTTCTTCAATTGCCGGTGTTGATTTAAGATCTTCTTGAATAACCATGGTTTTTTCTTGAACCTCTGGCTTTGTTATTTCAGCGAGTTTAACTTCAGGCTCAACCAGAGTAACTGCTGTTTCTGCTTCTGGCTCAACTGGAGTTGATACAGGTTTTACCTCGGGTTCAACTTGAGCTAATGATGGTTTTACCTCTGGCTCGGCTATTGCGGGAGCTGCGGGAGGAGACTCTTTGCTTAAATCTTCCTTTATGTATTCATTTAGCTTTTCCTTAAACCCTTCAACCCGCGCCCTTTGGGCATTATATTCCAGATCTTCAAGTTTATCCATCTTCGCCTTATATTGTGGATTATGATTATACTTATAATCTGATACGGCAATAAAAGGCATACGAAATATCCCAACAACAAGCTGAATAAGCGTAAGCGGCGGCTCTACAAAGATATGCTTAAAACGATTATTTATAAAACCCATTTGCTTATAATAATATTCCACTTCAGGCCTGCGCCTCTTAAAGCGTTCTTCAGCTACTTTTTTATCGGGAAGAGAGTTACCGGAACCAACGGTGTATTCCCGTATCACTTTGCCATATCTTGAAACAACAAAGCCGCCATCGCTAGAAGAGCTAATCTTTTGGGTTTTATAAGTAGCGCATCCGGATAAAAGTATTATAAAAACCAGTGCTATATAAAATCTTTTCAAGCTAACTTCCTTTCTTAGAAAAATATTAATGACATAATACTACCGTTAACATAGCCTGTCAATTTCTAATTATGAGATAACAAAGTTATTAACAAAGCAGGGGAGATTTAAACCTCCCCTGCTATAGCATTATTAGGAGATAAAAATTAATTGCGGAAAGATTTTTAAAATCTGGAGTTTATAGTTCTTAAAACTAGCGGGATTGGTTTTAGCTGGGTATTCTTTAATCTTAAGCCGCAGCGGTAACTTCCGGACCCGTTGCGCTTAGACCATAATGCCTCGGCGTCCAACGCGATCTCTTCGCCGTTATCCGGCATAACAAGGCATATATTTAATGGGGTGTTTAAAGGAAGCTCTTCGGCAGTAATTAAACCTAAACCCTCAGCGCTGATATCGCTTGTTACAATATCAGATAGCTGCTTAATGCTCATTTTGACATATTTCAAAGGAATGGAGATTAAGAAACGAACAAATTTCCTTTTTTCAAGAAACCCTGCATTAGGCATAGTTTAGGAGTCCTTTTTAACCTGCGATATGAGTATGCCATATAACAACACCCTAATTCAAGTTTTTTTCTCACCGGAAAGAAAACGCTTTCTTTCCAAGAGAATAGACCTTACGGCTTAATTAACGCTAATGCCTCTGAACGTGTTTTTTCACTCTCTTTAAAGATACCACGCACTGCCGAAGTAACAGTCATCGTTCCGGGTTTTTTTACCCCGCGCATAGACATACAAAGATGCTCCGCTTCGATAACTACCATAACCCCTAGAGGTTTTAACTTAGACATAATAATATCGGCTACTTGCGTAGTTAAGCGCTCTTGTACTTGAGGCCTTCGGGATAGAATATCCACCACCCGCGCTATTTTACTTAAACCGGTAACTCTGCCATTTTTAGGAATATAAGCTATATTCGCCCTGCCCATGAACGGCAGAAGGTGGTGCTCGCAGCAGCTATATAGAGGAATTCCTTTAAGCAAAATAATCTCATGGTGTTTCTGGTCTAAGATTACCTCCAGCTCTTCTTCAGGATTCTGCTTGATCCCGGCAAAGATCTCTTCATACATCTCGGCGACACGCTTAGGAGTATCCAAAAGATCTTTTCTATCAGGATTCTCTCCTATCGCCTCTAATATTTCCCGGACAGCTTTCTCAATCTTCTTCTTATCCATAGCCTTAACTTATTTACCTATACAAAACTTTGAAAATATTTTATCTAACAGGTCAGCGGAGAATTTTTTCCCCAAGATTTCATCCAGAAAACCTAAAGACTCTTTTATATCCTGAGCAATAAACTCTAAGGGTAACTTATTATCTAACGATTCGCCGGCTTGCGCAATGTTTTTTTGCGCCTTGCGGATTAATTGTATATGCCTTAAATTACCCGCCATCACAGATTCAGTATTTAAGGCTAATCCGCCATAGATTAAATCCGAAATCATCTTTTCTAACGACACTATATTTTTGCTTCTTTTAGCTGAAATATCTATAACATTTTTAAATTCCGAAAGAACCTTCCCGCGCTCAATCTTCTGCCTAAGGTCAATCTTATTTATTACAGCGATAACTGTTTTTGTCTTTAGTTTTTTTATAAGAAGGGCGTCTTCTTTTGATAATCTCTTGTTCCCGTCAAATAAAATAACCACTAAATCCGCGGCGGCAATCTCTTTCTTCGAGCGCATCAACGCTTTCTTCTCCACTAAATCCCTCGGCTCTAAAATTCCGGCTGTATCTACAATCCTTACCGGAATACCCTTAATATCAATTACCTCTTCAATTGTATCGCGGGTAGTCCCGGCAAGAGGAGTAACTATCGCGCGCTCCTCTTTAAGCAAAGCGTTTAAAAGCGATGATTTCCCCGCGTTAGGCTTTCCGCAGATAACCAGATGGATTCCTTCGCGTAATATGCGGGCAGGCCTTGAATTCTCAATCAAACTCTTTAAGCTATTACCGATCTCTTCTATTTTTCCGGAAAGATCTTTTAAATCCACTCCGGATATTTCCTGATCAGCAAAATCAATACTCGCCTCTAATTGAACAAGAATACCCAATATTAATTCTCTGTATTTATTAATTTCGCCTGATAACCCGCCTTTTAACTGGTTCAACCCCAACCTTAAAGCAGAATCGGTTTTAGCGCGGATAACATCAATTACCGCTTCCGCCTGAGCAAGGTCAATCCTGCCATTTAAAAAAGCGCGCTTGGTAAATTCCCCGGGATGAGCCAGCCTTGCCCCATTTTTTAAGACCAACTCCAATACATCGCGCAGAGCCACAATACCGCCGTGGCAATTTATCTCAACAACATCCTCCCGGGTGTAAGTTTTCGGAGCGCGCATTACTGTCAGAATAACTTCATCTACAACCTTACCGCGCTCAACAATCCTCCCGTAATGAATAGTATAGGTTTTAAAAACCGAAGGCTTGCCGCCGGGAGAGATAAATACTCTATCGGCGATCTTTAAGGCATCCTCGCCGCTTATGCGCACAATACCAATCCCGCCCTCTCCGATAGGAGTGGATATTGCCGCGATAGTATCAGTTAAATCTTCTTTTTCCATATTTAAACTCTCCTATAACAAATAAAGAGCCCGCAACTAAAATTAAATCCTCTTTTCCTGCCAAGCGCATACTTAATTTCTTAGCTTGGCTGACTCCATTAGTAATATAGCTCTCTTTATCCTTAAAATAACCCGAAAGCACCTTAGGATCAACCGCTCTTATACTCTGCGCCTTAGTTAAAATAATTCTATCCGCTAAATTATGGAGCTCAAAACATATGCCTTTAATATCTTTATCGCTTGAGATACCCAATACTAAAATCAATTTCTTATATTTTCTGCTGGAAAAATTATCTTTGATGGTTTCTTTTAAGGCACTGGCAGAAGCAACATTCTGCGCTCCGTCTATAATAATACAGGGATCGCGCCTTAAAACCTCGCACCTTCCCGGCCAAATAGTATTTAAAAGCCCCAGCCGGATAGGATCAATCCCTACTTTAATGCCATAAACGTTCAGTGCCTTGATTACCCTTTCAGCCACTGTAGCATTAATAAGCTGATGCCTACCCAACAATTTTATTTTTAAGTTCTTACATCTATTTATCTCATAAAGCTTAGTTTGAAAAAACTTAGACCGCGCGCGTATAACATCCCTCGCCTCTTTTTTCTGCGGCGCACTGACTACTATCGATCCTCGATTCTTAATAATACCGGACTTCTCACCCGCGATGCTCTTTAAGCTTCTTCCAAGCTTATCCATATGTTCATAACTTATCGGGGTAATCACGGAAATAATAGCGTTAACCGCATTAGTAGCGTCGAGCCTGCCGCCTAAACCAGCCTCTAATACGGCAAAATCAACCCTACCTTCTTTAAAATACAGCAGGGCTAAGGCAGTATACACTTCAAAAAAAGTAAGCGGCCCGTATCGCGAGTTACGATTATATTCTTCTATCCTGGGCTTTACCTTTTCAACCAACCTCTTTAACGCGGGCCTGGAAATCATCCCCTCAAATTCATTATTTTCTTTTCCCGGCAGAATACGTATTCTTTCCCTTAAGTCCGTTAAATGGGGAGAGGTATAAAAACCTACCCTGTATCCGGCTTCTTTCAATATGTAAGCGATAAAGGCACAAGTTGAGCCTTTTCCTTTTGTGCCCGCGACATGTATGCATTTGAAAGCATCCTGCGGATTACCAAGCAAGGCTAAGAATTTTTCGATACGTTCAAGCTTTAAAGATTTCTTATAACGGTAGGTAGGGGCCTTTTCAAAATTGGTAAAAGATTCCAGATAAGAGATAACCTGCGAATACAACATGCCTTAATGCCTGAAGTGCCTGATTCCGGTTGTAACCATGGCGATTTTATATTTATCGCAAGCCTTAATTATCTCCTCGTCGGCAATAGAACCACCGGGCTGAATTATAGCTTTAACACCGGCTTTATACGCCCAAGAAATCGCGTCCGGTTTAGGAAAAAAAGCATCCGAAGCCAAACAAGACCCTTGGCTTGCTTTACCGGATTTATGCTTGGCAATCATTACCGAATCCACGCGGGACATCTGCCCTGCTCCGATTCCCACAGTTTTTGTCCCTTTGGTTAAAATAATTGCATTAGACTTAACGTGCTTAGCCACTATCCAGCCAAAAATCAGGCTCTCCATATCTTTCCGGCTCGGCTTTTTCTTAGTCACCACTCTAAGATTATTTAAATCTAAACTTGCCAAATCTTTATCCTGTAAAAGCAACCCTCCGCTGACACACTTGAAATCCAAAGCAGCCGCATAATCCAAGCCGCCAATTTTTAAAATACGCAGATTCTTTTTATCTTTAAACAAGGCCAACGCCTGCGCATCAAAATCCGGAGCAATGATACATTCTAGGAAACCGCTTTTGACTATCGCCTTTGCGGCCTTAAAATCCAACGCGCGGTTTAAAGCTACGATCCCGCCAAAAGCTGAAAGTTTATCGCACTTCCAGGCATTTAAATAAGCCTTTTCAAGAATATCGTCTTCAGCTGCTCCGCAAGGATTATTATGTTTTAAAATAACCGCGGCAGGACGGGTAAATTCTTTTACTAATTCAAGAGCAGCATTAAGATCAAGTATATTATTAAAAGAGAGCTCTTTACCCTGCAATTGTTTTAAATTAACTAGCTCTGAGCACTTTCCTCTCTCCTTATAGAATGCCGCCTTTTGATGCGGATTCTCCCCATAGCGTAAATCCTGTATTTTCTCAAAATTAAAAGTTATTTCTTTGGGAAAATTCTCCGGCCCTCTAGTAACACTAAAATGATCCCTAAGAAAGATATTAATCGTTTTATCGTATTCGCTAGCCCTGGCATAAACTTCAACCGCCAGATTACGCATTAATTCTTCGGGTAGGCTACCCTTATTCTTTTTTAATTCATCGATAACCCGGCTGTATTGGCAAGGGCTACAGATTACCGCCACAAAACGGTAATTTTTAGCCGCAGAACGCAGCATCGCCGGGCCGCCGATATCAATATTCTCAATAGCCTCTTCTATACTTACTCCCGGCTTTTGAATTGTCTTTTCGAAAGGATAGAGATTAACCACAACCATATCAATCAGCCCGATCCCTTGCTCGTTGATAATGCGCATATGCTCCTGATTATCTCTTAAAGCAAGCAGCCCGCCGTGAATCTTGGGGTGTAATGTTTTAACTCTGCCGTCGAGCATCTCGGGAAATCCCGTATAATCAGATACATCTTTGACGGGTATATTGCCCTCACGGAACAATTTTGCCGTTCCCCCCGTTGAGATAATTTCTACTCCGTTTTTGTTCAACTCTTTGGCGAAATCTAAAATCCCGGTTTTATCTGAAACGCTGATCAGAGCACGCTTAATTTTGATCATCCCTAAGTGCCTCCAACATTATTTATTGAACCTAAAATTCGTCAGGTCACAATCCTGCATTATATAATCTTTTTGTTCCAGGCGAAGCTTGCCAGCCTGCTTTGCCGCACTCTCGCCACCAGACTGGATAAAATCATTGAAACTTATAATCTCGGCGCGGATAAACCCTTTCTGAATATCTGAATGTACCGCCCCGGAAGCCTCCCATGCAGTTTCGCCTTTTTTAATCAACCAAGCACGAGTATCTTTTTCACCGGTAGTAAAGAAACTTATAAAACCGCTCTCCTGAAATACCCTAAAAAACAATTTACTCAAATCTTCTAATTCCTCTTTGCCTGTCATTACAACGGGTTTGATAGTAATCAACCCATAACCTGAAATTATCTTCTTTTCTTCTTCGTTTAAAACAATACTAGAGATAAATTCCTCTTTTTCTAGCACACTCTTGAATTTAAGCAGAAGATTTTTTTCCGGGCCATCAATAACTTTAGCCAGGCGATTTTCCACAAATTCAAGGTCGGATAAAATAATATCGGTTCGCGCTTCTTTTGCGGCAAGAACAACGTCCGCGTCCAAAACCGAATCCTCCCCGGTTAGCTCAACCTGAATATAAACTTTTTTCTTAGATTTGGTTATCTTATCAACTTGATCCAAACGCTCGTCTTTAATGTCCTGTTTTCCCGGAGTTATCTCCGGAAGTGAAAATAGTCCGATTTTCATAAGTTATTATTCTTCCTGTTTTTGGGTGGATTGATAATGAGTAACAATTCAGATACAGCCGGCCAAGTATTTCATTCGAACAACCTCGAGCCCCATAGCCCGAGGATCCTTACTCTAGGTAGGTGTAAATCTTGCCCTTATAATTCCGCAGGACGTATTTTCCTTTTGCCTGCGAAAGAATATAATTCGGCCCAACAGGAATTTTTCCTCCTCCTCCGGGCCCATCAATAACATAAGTAGGCACCGCGTAGCCTGAAGTATGCCCGCGCAGTTTCTCCATAATGTTGATCCCCGCAGCGACAGGAGTCCTGAAATGCTGTGTCCCCCTTACCGGATCGCACTGATAAATATAATATGGCCTGACCCTGATCTGCAATAATTCATGGACCAGTTTTTTCATAATGAAAGGCCGGTCATTGACCCCTTTTAATAACACGGTCTGGCTGCCTAAAGGAACTCCTGCTTCCGAAAGCATATCGCAGGCGATTTTGCAGCGCTTGGTGATCTCTTTGGGATGGTTAAAATGGATGCTCATCCAGATAGGAGAGTATTTCTTCATCATGTTCACCAGTTTTTCGGTGATGCGCTGCGGCAGGGTTACCGGGATCCTGGTGCCGATGCGTAAAAATTCTACATGG
>JBAZGV010000006.1:0-14300 GCA_041652675.1 Candidatus Omnitrophota bacterium | reverse complement strand
TTGCTGGGGATTGGGCTAAAGGTAGACAAGATCTATTTCGAGCCGTGCCTTCCCGCGGGTTGGCCCTCTTGGAAGCTGCATTATCGGTACCGGGAGACTTTCTATCATATTACTTTTGTATGCTCAGGATCGTCGGATCGTATAACGTCTATTGAGATCGATGGTATCGCGCAGAAGGAAATGGTTGTGCAGCTTATTGATGATCGAGTAGATCATTTAGTGGAGGTTAAGGTTGGATGATTGCGGGATGGCATAAAGAAATTTATTGTGCCTGTTTTTGGATGAACATAGAAAATAGATCTGATATCCACGTTTTCTTAAAGGAAACAAGGGGTAACTTATCTAAACCTAAAATATTCTTGATATATTGAGGTACTGCACATATAATTAGTCTAATAAATTAAAAGCGGTTTTTCGCCGGCTCATACGAGAAGGGCTAATTTTTTCTAAAAATTGTTGATTAATATGTTTAGAAAATTTATAAAGCTAATTTTTACGGTTTTTCTAACTATAAATCTCTGTGGATGCATGGTAGTTATGATATTTATATCTGAAAACCTTAAAGTTAAGCAAGATTTAAATGTTTCTTACTCTCAGGCATTTGATATTGTTAAGGGTTCTGTGATAGAACAGGGTATAAAGTTTGATAAGGCATTGATAGAAAAGAATGTTGCCAGGATACAAGGGGTGTATGATGGGAATAAGAGTGTGCATATTTTTATCCATAAAATCAGTGACTCTCGATGTTCCATAGCAGTGCGGGTGGGAACGAGTGAAGCTGAAAAACAAATAGCAGAAAAGATCCTTAAAGGAATTATAGATTATTCTAAAAGGGCAATAAATTAGAATAGGGGCAGCGGCTTATTTTTATTTCACCACTCAGGTAACTAGTGAGAAATTATCCCTCAAGTTGGCATAGTATTGTTGTTTCGAAGATAAAACGAAAGCATCGCAGTCTGAAAAGCACCTTAAATCCGGATCAGGATTTGCCTTTACTCGCAAGAGATTAGTCCAGCCATAATTATTTCATACTATAAGCTTTTAAAAGCCTCTGGGTTAAGATACTTTAATGCTAAGGTAAGCCAGTTACCCTCTTTATAAACAGATAGAGAGGTAAGTTTTATCGTATAAATTACACCATTTCAGTTAGGGAAAACTCTTAAATCTATCAATAGTTATAAACGGAGAAGGCGCCTCTTATCAAATATTACTGCTCGTTTTTATGAAGCTTGTCTTTCGAATTTACCAATACCTGCTTTTAGAGAGTTCGTTTTTTTATGCAATATTATTGTTCGTTTTAGCGGAGATATCCCTTGAGACATTAATTAAAAGTAGTATAATAGAAAAAGTTAACAAGTGGTCTGGAAATACGAGAGTATTTCTGGAGGATGATTTAGATGGTCGGGCCGCCATCTTGCATTTGAGTGCAGGATGGTTTTTTGTTTAAAGGAATATATATATGAATAAGAAAGCCCCCTTTTCTTTAATAGTAATGGTTACATGCTTTATAACCGGCAACCTTATTGGAGCTGGGATTTTAGGCCTCCCTATTAAGACAGGTATGGCAGGTTTGTTGCCTTCGTTAGTGGGTGTTTTTGCAGTAAGCTGTGCTATGTTTTTAACCGCTCTTATATTGGGAAATGAAGCGGTAAAGACGCATCAGGAAGTGTTCCATTACCCGAGCATGTATCGCCAGTATTTCGGTCCTTTAGGGAAATGGGTTGCTACTATTGCTAATTTAATTATCCTCTATGGTTCGCTTGTTGTGTATATTGCCGGGGCTACCGCTATTATTTTGAGGCTTACGAATATACATATTCCTCGGGAGTTAATCATATTGTTATTTTTCTTACCTGTGACTGCGATCTCTATAATTAATCCTAAATCACTCCTTAAGTATAATGCTTTATTTGTTGTATTGTTGTTAATTTCTTTTGTTGCCATTGTTGTAATGGGTGAAAAGTATGTGGTTGCGCAGCGTTTCACGCGCATGGATTGGGTAATGTTACCGGCTGCGCTGCCTATTATTGTTATGGCGGCGAATTTCCATAGTATTATCCCTTCCATTTGCCGGCAGCTAGATTGGAATTTTAAGGATGTATTTATAGCCATATTCGCCGGTACTGTTATCGGGTTGATTATGAATTCTTTATGGATTCAGGTAGGTATCGGAGTTTTGCCTTTGTTAGGAAGCAATGGTATTGTTAACGCGTTGAATAATAATTTGCCGGCAACTGTACCATTAGGCCAGGCAATAAAGATGCATTTTTTTCTTCCAATTTCGCTTCTTTTTGCCTTGCTGGCTATAGTTACTTCATATATATCCTTTGGGAATACAACGATGGAGTTTATGGATGACCTTTTGGTAAATTATGTAAAGGTAAAAAATAAGGCGTTGACTATAGCGGTTTCTTTTCTGCCACCGTTGATTATTGCTCTTCTCTACCCGAATATATTTCTTAGTGTACTTGATTTTGTTGGAGGAATAGGTGTTGTAATCCTCTTTGGTGTTTTCCCTTGTATAATCGGCCTAAAGCAGAAAATTCCATTATTTAGGCGTTTATTTTTTATTGTACCAGTGCTCACTTTTTTTGTTATTATTCTGGTTCTTAAGGTTCATCAGGAGCTAGGCCTATCTAGAATCAGGCCGGGAGTAGGATATTGGACTAATTTTAGATTCTTTTCATATCCAGATCATAAGATGCCGAAGTAAGATTTCGTAAATATAAGAAAAAAAGGGGGGTAAGGTATGAATGATTATTTATTTTCAGGTATATTAATTGTCTCTGGCCTTATTGTTGGATGGATAGCCTATCTTTTTATTGCGTTTTTAATTAAACAGCGGGATGCCTTTCCGTCGAAATTGTTCAAGGTTAGCCTAGGTATTCTTAAGAGCCCGTTACGTTTTTTGATACCGGGTTTGTGCGTAACGGGGGTTATTCCTTTATTAAAAGTATCGGTAAAAATGCGGCTATTTATCGGTAATTTTATGCATATTCTGCTTATTGCGTTGTTTGGTTGGATTACCATAAAGATTGTTTACGTTATTCGAGATGAATTCTTAAACCGTTATGATATCAATACTCGGGATAATGTGCGTGCCCGTAGCGTGCATACGCAAATGCGTGTGATTTCCAATATCATAGTAGTGGGTTTATTCTTGTTGACTGCTGCTTTTATGCTTATGAATTTTGCAGAAGTCAGGCATATCGGGATGAGTATGTTGGCCTCGGCGGGAATTTTTGGGATAGTTATTGGTTTTGCCGCTCAAAAAACTTTAGGTAATTTTATCGCCGGTATCCAGATAGCCTTCGCTCAGCCAATCCGGTTGGATGACGTAGTGATTATTGAGGGTGAATGGGGTTGGATTGAAGAAATTACTCTTACCTTTGTAGTAGTACGCATCTGGGATTTGAGGCGTTTAGTAGTTCCGATATCATATTTTCTTGAAAAACCTTTTCAGAATTGGACGCGGACTTCAGCGGATTTATTGGGCACTGTTTTTATTTACACTGATTACACTGTGCCTGTGAAAGAAATTCGTAATGAATTAACGCGTATTCTGGAAAATAACCAAAAGTGGGATAAAAAGGTTAACGTGTTGCAGGTTACTAATACAACTGAAAAAACAGTTGAGCTACGAGCGTTAATGAGCGCAGCGGATTCTCCTACTTCTTGGAATTTACGTTGTGAAGTAAGGGAAAAACTCTTGGAGTTTTTGCAGCAACGTTTTCCTGAATCTTTACCGCGGATGCGTATTGAATTGAATAAGGGTGCTGAATCGACTGTTTAAAAAAAGAGGCAAAAATGGCAAAATTAGATGTAAAGGCATTTGGCTTTACGCTGGGGATCGTTTGGGGCCTCTCTTTAGTGATTATGGGAATATTGGCTATGACAATTAATTATGGAGCCGCATTTGTACATGCTTTATCTAAGCTTTACCTTGGATATGATCTTTCTGTGCGTGGGATAATATTAGGTGCGATTTGGGGTTTTGTTGATGCGGGTTTAGGCGGCTTTGCTATAGCCTGGTTATACAATAAATTGTCAAAATAGTAAGCAGTGAAGGTGTAATTGGTGATGTTAAGGAATTATATAAAGCCTGGAGCCTGCCTTAAAAAGATGGGGAAAAGTTAGAGTTTCATCTCCCAAGCAGTTAAATTATCCTTGGTCAAAGATAACTGGGCAAAGCGGTCATTGACGTTTTTATCTAGTACTGTGTTAAAGGCTTAGTGTGCTGTATCTATTAGTCATATATTGAGAGTTTCGCACTACAAGTTGTTTAGAAAGCCTCTCTGAGTTAAGCCACTTTAATGCTAAGGTAGGCCAGTTTCCCCTTGTCCAATAGCGGCTATTTAATTCTAATATCTGTGCTAATTGGCATATTTTAGAGAATTTTTGAGGTTATTAAATAAAAATCAGTTAGAAAAATGAAGGCTATGCAAGTGAGGAAATATTCTCCAATTTTTCCATATCTGTTTAAAGAGGGTGTTTTTATGGTGAGCCCCCTAGAAGTGTTTTTTAAGGGAGTCGATTTAAGAAACCTTTGAAATTGCTCCTGATTATGATATAATAAATTCCTAAAGTTAGGATAAGAGGTCTGGGGATAAATAAGTTTTCCCGGAGGATCTATTGGATGGTCGGGCCGCCATCTTGCAGTTTCGCTGTAGGATGGTTTTTCTGTTTTTAGAGGGGATAATTCAATGAAAAGAATACTGCTATTTATATTGCCTATATTAATTTTAGTCGCACTTGGGTTTGCTATTTCGGGCATTATGCAGGCTCGTTTCACAGAAGAGAAGCTTATGGATGATTTGAAAAGAAAAGCTAGGTCTGTGGATGAAGGTTTGGAGTTGTCCGCCAAGTATATACTTCTTAATAACGATTTGAAACAAGCTAACCGTTTAGTCGATAGTTTTCAGAAAAGAGAGAGGCTGCAGGGTTGTGTTATTTACAATAAGGACGGCCAGATATTAGCTATTACCGAAAGATTTTCTGATTTTCAACAGAGAGAAAGGCCTTATCTTAAGGATATTTTAATCTCAAAGATCCCGCGCGGAGCCCTGGAAAAATTTAATGAATATTCTGTGTATAGTTATATCATGCCTGTTCTGGATGATGATGGTAATGCCCTAGGGATGGTAGAAGTGGTTTATGATACCTCTTATATGTTTACTACATTAACGGAATTATGGAGAAAAATAAGTACCACTTCCATAGTGCTGATTTTATTAATAATCTTAATTACATTATTGATTCAAAGGCAGATTTTTATTATTCCTGTGCGTAGGCTTACGCAATGGTTTACGCATTTCCAGAGAGGCGAGACTGATAAATTAAAACCATTTGAAGAAAAAGGAGAATTCGGCAAGCTTATTAGCGAAGTTGAGCAGGTTGCTTTAAGCATAAGAGTGGCTCGCCGTACCATATCAGATGAAGCGCATGTCCGTATGCAGAAAGAGGAGCTTTGGACTGAAGCTAAATTAAAGGATCTTATTCATGCAAAACTAGGGGATAATTCGCTGTTTGTGGTTTCTAATAGAGAGCCTTATATGCATATTTTTGATGAAATTATGGGTAAGCCGGTATGCATAAGGCCGGCAAGTGGGGTTGTTACTGCGATACATCCCATACTTTCTGCATGCGGAGGGACTTGGATTGCTCATGGAAGCGGTAATTTTGACAAGAAATTCGTTAACTCTAAAGATAAACTTGGAGTTCCTCCTGAAGATAATCGCTATATTCTTAAGAGAATTTGGCTTAATAAAGAGGAGGAGCAAGGTTACTATTATGGTTTTTCAAATGAAGGTTTATGGCCTTTATGCCACAATACACATGCGCGCCCTATCTTTAAGGAATCTGACTGGTATATGTATAAAGAAGTAAATCAAAAATTTGCTGATAGCGTTTTATGCGAATTACCAGCAAATAGCCCATTTATATTCGTGCAAGATTATCATTTTACTCTTCTACCGAAAATGATAAAAGATAAGCGCCCGGATGCAAAAATAGCTTTATTTTGGCATATACCTTGGCCTACCCCCGAAGCTTTTATGATTTGCCCCTATCAAAATGAAATTCTTGAGGGGATGTTAGGTGCTGACTTGATTGGTTTTCATGTTCAGAATCATTGTAATAATTTTCTTGATACCGCTAATCGCCTTCTTGAGTCACGCGTAGACACTGAAAAATTTAGTGTTGTGCGATCGGGAAAAGAGACTTTTATAAGGGCTTTTCCTATAAGTATTAATGCGCGCATAGGCGATGGTTCATTTAAGGTTGATCCTATCAGGCAGGTAGAGAAGCTTAAGGAAGAGTTTGAGCTTAAGGATGAAATTGTTGCTGTTGGCGTAGATAGAATCGATTATACTAAAGGTTTAGTTGAAAGGATTTTGGCGATAGATAGATTTTTAGATAAGTATCCCGAATATAAAAAGAGATTTGTTCTCATCCAGTTGGCTGCTCCAAGCCGCACGCATATTAAGCGTTATCACGACTTAATTGGAGAAATTGATGAATTAGTTGAAAAAATTAACTGGAAACATATAGATGGCAATTGGAAACCGATAATCTATCTTAAAAAGCATTTCTCGCAGGATGATATTCAACCGTATTATAGGCTTGGTGATATTTGTATAGTTAGTTCGCTTCATGATGGGATGAATTTAGTAGCTAAAGAGTATGTGGCAGAGAAAGAGGATTTATCTGGAGCTTTAATTTTAAGCCAATTTACCGGGGCAGCGCGTGAACTTACTGATGCAATCTTGGTTAATCCGTATTCAATTGAGGAGTTTGCTGATAGCATAAAGTTGGCAATAGAGATGCCTAAGGAAGAGAAGAAGAGGCGCATGGAAAATATGCGCAAGGTAATAGCTGAAAATAATATTTACCGTTGGGCAGCTAACATTATTACCGAGTTAGTAGCTTTGAAGAAGATATAATTTATGAGGTATAAATGAATAAAGCTTTGTTCTTGAGATTTACTAGTTTAGCCGAAATATTTATGCCGTTGATTATTTTTCTATTAGTTTTATTTATAGGGCTCATTGTTAAGAAGATAATTTTTAATCGTCTCTTCCATTGGGCTAAAAAAACATCTTCGCAATTGGATGATATTTTCGTGCAAGCAGCAAAAAGCCCGTTTATGGCCCTATGCTTGATATTGGCTTTATATTTCGCGTTACAATTTTCAAAACTTCCGGAAAATATTGTTCATGTTATAAGTAAAAGCATTCTTGTCCTAGGTATAATTTCTGCAGTATTGGCATCAGCAAATTTATTATCCGGGTTGATAAAATTTTATGCTTCCAGAATTGATTCCGTCTTGCCTATTACCAGCCTTACCCAGAATATTGCCAGAATTTTTGTTTTTTCGATCGGTGCGTTAATAATTCTTAATAGCCTAGGAGTATCTATTACTCCGATATTAGCAACTTTAGGCGTGGGTGGTTTGGCTGTTGCTTTAGCCCTTCAGGATACTCTCTCAAATCTTTTTGCCGGTTTTCATATTACCGTAGCTAAACAGGTAAGAGTAGGTGATTATATTAAGCTGGAAACAGGCGAAGAAGGCCATGTAGTCGATATAAACTGGCGTTCGACAAAGATTAAGATGCTGCCTAATAATCTTGTGCTCATCCCGAATGATAAATTAAATAAGACTATTGTTACTAATTATAATTTACCTGACAAGGAAATGGCGGTTTTAGTTGATTTAGGGGTGCATTATAAAAGCGATTTGGAGGAGGTGGAGAGAATTACCTGTGAAGTAGCAAAATCTGTCATGGCAGAGGTAAGCGGCGGAGTTGTGTATTTTGAGCCCTTTATCCGTTTTAATGCTTTTGGCGATTCAAGTATAAAATTCACAGTTATATTAAGAGCTAAAGAATTTGTCGATCAATACCTGATAAAACACGAGTTTATTAAGAGGCTGCACAAACGGTATATCCAAGAGGGAATTAATATTCCTTATCCAATAAGAGCGATAAACTACGAACAAGAAAAAGAAGCTTAGCATAAGATGTTATATATATTCAACCATTTAGAAAAATTAAGAAAAAAAATAGAGGGTAAATATTTATTTTTTTTCCTTGATTTCGATGGTACTTTGGTTCCTATAGTTAATACTCCTGATAAAGCGAAGATTTCACAAGAAGCGAGAAATCTACTTAACTTACTTTCGCAGAGAAATAACTATAAGATAGCAATCATTAGTGGTAGAGGCTTGTCCGATATTAAGGAAAAGCTCGGCCTGAAGAATATTATTTATTCGGGTAATCATGGTTTGCAGATAGCTGGCCCAAAGATTAGGCATGAGTTTCCTATCCCATTAGCCTATAAGAGAGCATTGCGGCGTATCAAAGTCCGGCTTGAGAAGGAGCTCTCTGGAATAAAGGGTGTTTTTGTCGAGGATAAGAAGCCCTCTTTAGCCTTGCATTACAGGCTTGCCAATAAAGCGGATGTGGTTTTTATTAAAACTGTTTTCTATGAAACTACCATTATGTTTTTGATTAATAATAAGATTAGGATTAGGAAGGGTAAGAAAGTTATTGAGGTAAATCCGCCTTTGAATTGGGATAAAGGGAAGGTGATTTTATGGTTGCTGGCAAGGCAACAGCTTGCTTCAAAGGGGAGTGATGTCTTGCCGATCTATATCGGAGATGATGTAACCGATGAGGACGCTTTTAAGGTTTTAAAGAGGAAAGGCCTGACGGTATTTGTGGGGAAACCTAGTAATTCTAAAGCAAATTATTACTTAAAGAATTCAAAAGAAGTAATTAAATTTCTGCGTTTAATATCCGAATTTCAGAACTAAGTAATTATGCTAAAATCAATAAAAGTTAAAGAGCCGTTTAAGTTTTGCACAAGGTTGCATTTATCAGAATTGACCGGGCTACGCGCAACTACTTTAGGCCAGCTTTTAGCGTTTATTAAGGAAGTGCCCGGTTCATGTATATATCATCATACCCATAGATTTCTGCAACAACATCAGTATCTTTCGCCCGAGCCTCCGAATGACTTTGCCTACTGGGTAACCGATATTCTCGGAGAAGATGAGCTTGGGGAAAGATTGGTTAGTATTGATACAATTCAGTATTCAACTATTCGGGATTTACGGGAAAAGATCGCTTCAACCATTGAGGATTATTTAAAGAATAGCTCGTTTGCTAAATTAAAATTTGCCAGATCCGGGGAAGAATTTCATTTTATTAAGTCAGTAAGTTTTATCCTGCCTACTACCTATATTGCTTATGATTTAAATGAATTCGTAGAGGTTTTGAAGAAAATTACCATAGATTCTATCTATTTTCATATTTTTGAGGCGCGCTTAAGGCTTGAAAAGCCAACCAACGATTTTGCATTTTGGATAGAAAATTCTCTGGGGGATAAGGGATTGGCGGATAATATCTCAAGTTTTGACCCCTACACGAGTACTTTAGAGGGCTTAAGAAATAAGATTATACAGATAGTGGAAAGAAGGGTAGCTGGTTAGATGGTAAAAATAGAAGAATATGTTTCCTTAGTGGGGCAAGCTGTTATTGATGACTTAAGATTGCTTGGCGAACGATTAAAAGGTAAAGTTGTCCAACATATCAATTCTACTCCTGTAGGCGGTGGAGTTGCCGAGATATTAAACCGTATGGTTCCTTTATTGAGAGAATTGGAAGTGGATACTAAATGGGATGTAATAAAGGGAGGAGAGCAGTTTTTTGAAGTGACAAAAAAGTTTCATAATGCCTTACACGGCAGATTAGAGGAGATCACCAAAAGAGACTTCGAGATATTTATGGAAACAAGCCAGCAGAATATTGAAGGTGTTGATACCTACGGCGATATAGTTTTTATTCATGATCCACAGCCAATAGCTTTAATAAAAAAGAAAGCTTCTAATAAATGGCTTTGGCGTTGCCATATCGACGTATCTGATCCTAATCTAAGGGTTTGGGAATTTCTTATGGATTTTATCGTTAGATACGATTCGGCAGTGTTTTCTGCTCCGTCTTTTTCTCGAAAATTACCCATTAGGCAATTTCTAATTCCTCCTTCCATTGATCCTTTGAGTGATAAGAACAAGGAATTACCGCAGGAGACGATAGATTCGGTTTTAAGAAAATATGGTATCAAAAAAGATAAACCGATTGTTATGCAGGTATCTCGTTTCGATCGCTTAAAAGACCCGGTAGGCGTAATTGATGCATATTTGCAGGTAAAAAAATATATTGATTGTCAGTTAATTTTAGCTGGTGGCACCGCTGAGGATGATCCGGAGGGGTTCAAGGTTTTAGAAGAAGTTAAAGAAAAAGCCAAGAACGACTCCGATATCCACATTTTACTATTACCGCAAAATGATATAGAAGTTAATGCATTACAAAGAGCGTCAGATATAATTGTCCAGAAATCACTTAAGGAAGGATTCGGTTTAACGGTTGCAGAGGCTTTATGGAAAGGAAAACCTGTTGTGGCTTCAAATGTAGGGGGTATCCCGCTACAGATAAAACATAAGTATTCAGGATTACTATGTCATTCGGTTGAGGGGGCCAGTTTCGCTATAAAACAACTCTTGGGTAGCCCGGCATACTCTAAGAAATTAGGAGAAAATGGAAAGGAACATATAAAAAATAACTTTTTGATTACGCGTCATCTTAGGGATTATATGCTATTGTTTTTTTCGTTGTATCACCCTGAAGATATTGTTCGTCTCTGTTAATTTATGATACAAAGGTTCGGAAACCTCTTCTTTCCGGAGGATTCAGATGGTTTCTTATTAAGAAGAGTTTTGGTGGCAATGATTATAGGCATTGAAAAGGTTTAAGAAATAGGAAGATTTATGTGGATCAAGGTATTGCAAAATCTCGGGGTATTGTTATTGGCGATTTTATTTTCGGTACTTTTTACATTAATGAACACTAGAAAAGAGAGAGATAAAAAGGAAAGGCTTTAAAATGAACGGAAACTTTTGGCATGATTGGCCTGCGTATTTGATTATAGGCGTTTTAGTGTTTTCCCTTATTTATATAATTCTTCAATGGAATGAAGGGGGAAAGGATAATCAAGGACAAGATAAATCTTCCGGTACAAAATAATAATTAAATGGATAAGAGTATTCTCTCGCTGTCGATTTTTCTAATAGCGTATATTTTATTTGTGATATTTCCTGCTAAAAGGTCTTTTGTGGCTTTTGGAGCAAGCCTTTTGCTTGTTTTGACTAATACTATTTCTTTGCAAGCAGCTTTTGAGGCTATTAATTGGAATGTTATGGGGATATTCATCGGTACTTTGGTTGTTGCAGATACTTTTATGGAAAGCAGGGTTCCGGCTTATATCGCTGAAATCATTGTTAACCGTGCAAAAAATACCGCATGGGCCTTGGTAGCTATATGTGTGCTTACCAGTTTTATTTCTGCTCTTGTGGAAAATGTGGCAACGGTTTTGATCGTTGCTCCTATTGCGTTGACTTTATCGCGTAAGCTAAAGATCAATCCTATAAATATAATGATTGCGATTGCTGTTTCGAGCAATCTTCAGGGTGCAGCAACGTTAATCGGAGACCCTCCGAGCATGCTTCTGGGTGGTTTTGCCAAAATGAATTTTATGGATTTTTTTGTTTATAAAGGCCGGCCAAGTATCTTTTTCGCTGTTGAATTAGGAGCAATAGCGTCTTTTATTGTGTTGTATTTAATATTTAGGCGCCATAAGGAAAAAGTGAAGTTGCTTAGGACAGAGAAGGTGAAATCATGGGCGCCCACCTTTATTCTGCTTTTTATGATTTTTTCTTTGGCGATTTCATCCTTTTTTGATACCGGGTTTAGTTATATGGGGGGATTGATCTGTATATTATTAGGGATGCTATCGTTATTCTATGAAAAGTTTGTTAATCGAGTTTTTGTGTTGAAAAGTATTAAAGCATTAGATTGGGATACGAGTTTGTTCCTAGTGGGAGTTTTTGTTATTGTGGGAGCACTTACTGTTAATGGCTGGATAGGTTCTTTTTCAGGGTTTTTATCAAATTTAGTGGGAATGAATATCTTGCTTGGTTTTATTATGTTAGTTTTCTTCGCGGTTCTTTTCTCTGCTTTTATAGACAATGTTCCTTTTCTTGCCGCGATGCTCCCGGTAGCGCTCTCTATATCAAACCGGTTGGCTATTAATCCTTCGTTGTTACTATTTGGGCTGCTTATCGGAGCGAGTGTAGGAGGGAATATAACACCGATTGGAGCTTCAGCTAATATAGTCGCTTGTGGTATTCTTAAGAAAGAAGGCCACGTTGTTAAGTTTAACCAGTTTATCAAGATAGGATTGCCATTTACTATTGTTGCTGTTATAACCGCTTCTTTGTTCGTTTGGTTGATTTGGAGTAAGTAATGTTAATGCTTGTTTTTTAGGGCGGATAATACCGGACAAAATTGACTCTTACTTTGCCCTCGGCTTCGCAGCCTGCCTGCCGCAGAGAGAAATTGCCTCTCTAAATCCAAAATATTCTTGATATATTGAGGTATTGCGCATATAATTAAGCTAATAAATTAAAATAAGTTTCCCCTTGGCTCATACAAGAGGGGCCCAAAATTTTCCATATATTTAATAGCCTGAAAGTTTTGGCTCTGAGTGGACTTCAGTTACTCAGAGCCTTCTTGTTCTGGGAGCGCCGGTATGCCAAAGAGAAGTTTTAAAGAAATAATAGCCATATTGGTAAGAGCGTTTAAGGCGCATAATAAACCGCATGAGATTGCTCTGGGCGTAGCCATAGGTGCTTTTATCGGGATTCTTCCTGTGTACGGTTTTCACACGATACTCTGCGTAATCGCCTTCTTCTTAATACCCAAGGCCAATAAATTGGCGGTATTGTTAGGCACTAACGTTTCTCTGCCGCCGACCGTTGCAACTATCACCTGGACTGCCTATGATATCGGCCGGATGATTCTTATTAATAAACACTACCCGCCTATTTCCTGGGAATATCTAAGAGACCTAAGATTTTCAAAGATAAGCGCATTCTACTACCCTTTATTGATCGGAAGCGTAGTTCTGGGGTTACTGGTTGCGCTAATTCTATATCTTATTACATGGGTAATAGTCAATCAAATCAGAAAGAAGCATGCTCTTAAAAAATGATCCTGTATTCATAATCCGTAAGTATAATTCTCATGACCGGGCGGTAGTCCGCCAGATATGCTGCGAGACGGCATTGATGGGCGAACCGAGCGCTATTTTTTTTGATGACGATGAAATATTTGCTGACGCATTAACGGGATATTTTACCGACTACGAACCCGAGTCATGCTTTGTAGCCGAATATGATAATAATGTCATTGGTTATCTACTTGGGGCGAAGGACGTCAGGCGTATGGATAAAATCTTTACCGACAAGATTACAGTGCCACTATTGATTAAAGCGTTGCAAAGAGGCGTATTTTTTCATAAGAAAAATATTAAGTTTTTATTCCGCGTGTTTTTGAGTTTAATGAAAGGCGAATTCAAAACTCCAGTTTTTTCAAAAGATTATCCTGCTACATTGCACATTAATATTATTAAAGGATACCGCATGGCGGGGATCGGCTCAAAACTTATCAATGCCTATCTGGGCTATTTGAGGGCTCTGGCAGTAAAAGGGGTATATTTTGCAACGATCTCCGATAAAGCAGGCGAATTTTTCAGGAAAAAAAGTTTTCAAGTATTGTTCAAGGGAGAGAGGTCTTACTTTCGGTACTTTTTAGATAAGAATGTACCGGCCTATATTTATGGAATGCAACTATAAGATACTTCTCTAAGGCCAAAATATTCTTGATATAGTGAGTTATTAAGCTTATAATTACCCCCATATATACAGAGAGGTTTTCTTCGTAAAATAATAGAGTAGTTTTATTTCCTTACTGCACTGGGGATAAATATTTTTTTAAAAAGGAGGTTAATGTGTTTAGATTTATGATGAGTATTTTGTTATGTTTTTTGATCGTTTGCCCTGTATTGGCGGAGGTAAACAAAACTAAAACAAAAACAGCGCTTAAACCAGCTGTTGTAACAACAACTAATCCTGTAACCTTAAATAGCCCGCGTAAAGCTTCTGTATCAGTTCGGGCGCCAGTTGTAAAAAATACTGCTCGGATAGTAGATCTACCTCGAACAATGGTTAAAATTAATTCAATTCAATTCGCGCATCTGTCAGGAGATGTTTATAGCTGGCAGGCAACATTAGAAAATCTTACGCAAGCTCCTATTGCCGGCGTAGTTTTGATGCTCTCGAAAAAAGTTAATGGTTCGTGGTCTCCGGCTGGCGATCAGGTAACCATAAACAGTTTAGCAGCCGG
>JBAZGV010000005.1:0-15070 GCA_041652675.1 Candidatus Omnitrophota bacterium | reverse complement strand
CGGAGGGTATACCCGTGAGACTGCTGCATTAAAGAGCGTTATATTAATTAGACAAGGATACTCCTCTAAGCCAAAAGTAATTAAAGCAAATATACTTAAGTTAATTCAGAAGGCAGATGTAAGCCAGAATTACAAGCTTGAAGCAGGGGATATTGTATATGTTCCTAAAACACTTATTTCTGATTTAGACCAATTTATTGACCAATTCTTTGCCCAAACCAGTCCCGTACTAAAGTATTATCTTGATCTTTATGATGTTCGCCATCCATCTAGAAGGTGGGGAGGTTTATGACGACTAGTGGTCTGATTTTAATAAGGAAGAAACAGATAATTATAGTCTTTTCTATTCTATTCCTTATTTCAGTTGTAAAGGTTTTTCTTTTTCCCGTCTACAAAGCAGAATCAATTATTATGATAGACTTAAAGCAGCGCCCGACAGCTATTGATAGTGATCGGTGGGATGCTTCGCAGATGGTAAGTTTAGTTAGGATTCATAGCGATCTCATCCAGAGCCAACCTGTGCTAAAAACGGTAGTTGAAAAGCTTAAGCTTTACGAAGATTTAGCGAAAGACAAAAATAATATATCGGATTCTCTAAAAGAAAAATTATCTAGATCTGCAATTGATTTATTGGCTAAGAAATATCTGACCGTTATTTCTCCTGCTTTTACAAATCTTATCCAGATTAAGGTAAAATATAAGAATCCTGAAAAGGCTGCTGAAATAGCTAATACCCTTGTAGATAGCTATATTAAATGGAGCGTTGATTTTTTACACCGCGAGACAAAAACTTTAATAGAATATCTAAACAAAGAAATAGAAGTTGCTAAGCAGAACCTACAAATTTCTGAAGAAGCTTTGGAGAAATTCCGTAACGAGTACAAAGTTATATCTTTACCTGAAGAGGTAAGAGCTAAAATTCAATTGATTCCTGAGGAGATAAAAACCCATCTCAAACTTATTCAAGTTATTGATGTGAAGTTGTTAGAGCTAGAAGTAGAGCTAAGCCGGATTAATGAACTGTATACAGATGAAAGCCCTCAAGTGGTTTTTATGAAAGAGAGAATCGCTGCACTCAAGGAGCTACTTGATAGTGAGCATAATAAATCAATATTCGGAGAAAGTTATTTTACAAATTTAAAGGATATTCCGGAAAAAGAA
Organism: Candidatus Omnitrophota bacterium; assembly: GCA_041652675.1. Taxonomy (GTDB): domain Bacteria; phylum Omnitrophota; class Gorgyraeia; order Gygaellales; family Profunditerraquicolaceae; genus Sherwoodlollariibacterium. Next base: position 13,909 of record JBAZGV010000005.1, on the reverse strand, counting down.
ATGCTTTTCGATCGCCTACAGCGTAGGGTAAAAATTAATGAGGATTTATATCTTTTACTCTTGAAAGAGCATGAGAATCTTAAGCTCTTAGATGCTAAGAAAACAACCGAGAATATAAAAATTGTTTCTAGTGCTATTACGCCATTAAAACCTTCAGGCAGGGTTACTGGCCTGGTTTTTGGAGCTATAGTATCTTTCTTCTTCTCTTTAGTGCTTGCATTTATTCTGGAGCTTAGAAAAGTTAGGTAATTATGAGTAATGGAATATCCCGCCGTTGGTTTATAAGAAATGAATTTTTCCCGATAATAATATTTCTTATTTTTTGTAGCGCTATAATTATTTTTTTTTCTTTAGAGATGGTTCTACTCTTGGCATGCGTTATATTTTCTATAGTTTTAACTAATTTTGATCTTAAGCTGATCCTTATCTTATTGATATTTGTTATTCCCATAACACGATTCCCGGTGATAAGCCAATATGTAGAGTTGGCTAAACTTATTTTCTCTTTTGGGATTTTGGTTATCTGGTTTATAAGAAGTAACACTCGAATCATCGTTGAATTAAGATACAATCCTGTCAGTATATTCTTTGTTTTATTTATAATGGTTATGTTGATAGATATACCTTTTGCTCAAGATAGAGCTACCGCGCTTCTAGCGACTTTTAGCCACACTGTTTTATTCGCTCTTTTTTATTTATTATGTGATTTTTTTAAGGATAGAGATTTTTTAATTAGGACGATTCGTGTGTTTTTTCTAACTGGCATTATTGTAGCTTTTATTGCAATAATACAATACATAACTGTTCAGTATGAGATGTTTTTACGGATTGGGCAGATTTTTCTACCAGAAACTCATCGCTACGGAATGCTTTTTAGATCCTCCGATTTGTACAAAATAATTGGTTACCGGAGCGTGGGTACTTTTTATCATCCAAATCTTTTGGGGTTATATTTATCTATGGTTTTGCCATTAATAGTTGTTTTTGTTTTAACCGTAAAAAACGTCAAGTTAAAAATAATTCTATGGACAAGTATGCTTACTATAGTGTGCGGTATGGTTTGTTCTGGCTCAAGAGGTGCTTTTTTAAGTTCTTGTGTAAGTATTCTCTTTATAATCATTTTTTTATGGGATCGTATTTCAAAATGGGAAATATCAATATTTGCTGTTATGCCGATATTAATCGGGTTAAGATTCTATGAAAAAATAATTTATTATTTAAGGCTTGAAGGTGTTCTCTCATACAGAGATTTAATCTGGAATAATACAATCAGGCTTATCGGTTTACATCCATTCTTCGGAATTGGGCTAGGCGGATTTCATAAAACCTATTTACTTAGATACGGATTTCCATCTATTGTTGATTTTCAGAATACAATTAATGCCATAGCTTTAACAGGCAGTTCTGAGTGGATGCTGGGTTTTCATGCACATAATCTTTTTTTAAACTATGCGGCAGAGTTAGGGTTATTTATTATACCTGTTCTTATATTTTATTATTTTATTTTTTTTAAAGAGTTTCTAATTTCTTTTAAAGCGAGAAGACATATAGACCCTAATGATTTTGTTGTTATCGTAGGTTGTATAGCTGTTATTGCAGGTAATCTAGTTTATGGTTTCTTTGAAGCTGCAACAAATTTCTATAATTTTTCTATTGGGTTAGCTTTTATATTAATTTCAAGCATAGGTATATCTTTGATGCTTTCAAATAAGGCAAAGATTGCTGAACGTTATGCGGGCAGATAACTTTATCAACAACCGAATTTTTGATTCAGGGATAGTAAAGATATTAGGAAAGATTATAAGCCTCGCAATTATAAGGCTATAACTCAATATAAATTATTGTATTTAAGTCATGTTATTTGAAGCGTCTGGAATAAATCAGAGTTTTGATTTTTCAAATAGAGTTGTATTTGGTATATTTTTCTCTCCTTGACAAAATAACCTTTAGTTGTAAAATATAAAGAGTTTCTTAATAAAATAAAAGGGGGTTTAGATGGCTATTTTAAAGGCGAAACGTATTTCTTTTATTCTTTTAACCTGCATTTTTATATTTAGATTAAATTCTTACGCCGCTCCTTCAGCTATTCCTTCCACTCAGACTGCTGGAGGCTTAGAAAAGAGCCAAGAGGATCAGAATAAGAGTAAAAAACTTGAGAAGAGGATAGAAGAAAAGAAAGAAAAACCTAAGATTGAAGAGAAAGATCAGGTTACATCCGCAGTTCCTGAAGGCGAAAAGGTTTTAGTAAAAAAGATTAATGTAGAAGGCGGTATCCTGCTTTTACCAGCGGAGCTAAGCAAAATTATTGCTCCATACGAAGGTAAAAAGCTTTCGATTGGAGAGATGCAAAAAGTAGCAGATTTGATTACGGATGCTTATAGAGTTAAAGGTTACCCGACATCCCGCGCGTATATTCCCCCGCAAACTATAGTTGAGGGCGGAGTGCTTATAATCCGGATCGTTGAAGGCAAGGTTGGCGATATAAGCGTTCAAGGAAATAAGTGGTTTAAGGCCCGTCTTTATAAAAAAAAATTACAGTTGAGGAAAAATGACCCATTTAATTATTCTTCTCTCCAGAGATCGCTTACCTTAATCAATGAAAGGCCGGATAGATTTGCGAAAGCAATTTTAGTCCCGGGGAAAACCCCGGGTTCAACGGATATTGTTATTGAGGCAAAAGATTACCTGCCTATACATGTAGGTTATGCCCATGATAACTTTGGCTCTCGCTATGTAGGAAGAGATAGGGATTCTGTAACTTTTGAGCATAATAACCTTTTAGGTTTTGATGACCAGCTTTATTTTCAATTTCAGCGCTCTGAAGATTCTCTTGGCACCCTCAAAAGCGGCCGCTATCTCTTTCCGATAAATGATGGTTTAAATTTAGGGTTCAACGCGTCTTATGCCAAGACAAAATTAGGCAGGGAATTCGCGCCCTTAGATTCTTTAGGTAAATCCACCATCATCGGCGCGTTCTTCAATCAGGCGTTAATTGCGACTGAAACTTTAGATTTACGTTTAAATTTAGGTTTTGACTATAAGAAGATCAGGAACTATTTATCGGGAGTAGAGATATCGCGCGATGATGCCCGCGTGGTTAAGCTTGGTTTTGATTTAGATAATATTGATAGTTTAGGCAGGACTCTTTTTACTGTAGAGATGGATACCGGTATTCCCAATATCATGGGCGGGTTGGAGTCTAAGGATCCACGTGCAACTCGCGTTGGCGCGGGTGGGAAATTTTTAAAAGGCGTATTTAACCTTTATCGTTCTCAGAATATGCCTTTTTCATCAAATTTACTTTTTAAGAATTCCGCGCAGTTAACCAATAATACTTTAACCGCGGCGGAGGAATTTCAGTTGGGCGGGCCTTATAGCGTAAGAGGTTATGCTCCGGGGGAAACCGCGGGAGATAGGGGCCTTTACTCATCAGTAGAATGGTCGTTTCCATATTATTTTATTCCCAAGAAACTAAAAATTCCTTTTGCTAAAGAAACCTGGTATGACACTACTCGCCTGGTACTCTTTTATGACTGGGGAACAACGCGGTCAAACTCTAAGGCGGATGAGATTAAATCCAGGACATTAAAAAGTGCCGGTGTTGGTTTTAGGTTTAATTTGACCAACAGGCTATCAGCAAAAGCAGAGCTTGCCTGGCCTATAGGAGGCCCAAAATCTTCGGATACTGCTCGTCAACATATGCAGCCTTGGGTAGAATTTACGGTTAAGATTTAAAAAAAAGGCTCAGGGCTTGATTTTTGCTAAGAAATAGAGTATACTTATTAAGTTGGTTTAAAAAATGATTTATAAAGTGCTGCAAATACTTAGTTTAAAATCCACCTTAAAAATGAAGACAATGAAATACTTAAAAATAGATAGCTATATTTTTTATAATTTTGAAAACGTTTTCAAAAAGGAGAGTTGCAATGCGTAAGCCACCGAAAATAATTTCCATCCTAGCTTTAGCTACTTTTTTAGCGTATCCTATCCATGGCCATGCGGAAGATATCCTACCGCAGGGCGGTGTAATGACTGCCGGAAGCGCTAATTTTGATTATTCACAGGCCGGGACGCTTAATGTTAATGTCGGGGCAGCTCAAAATATCGCAAACTGGCAGAGCTATTCTGTTGGCGCTAATAACACGGTAAATTATAATCGTGATTCTGCGTTTACTTTCCTAAATAGGGTTGTTGGTTCGGATGCTTCTAGTATATTCGGTTCGATCAATGCTGTTAACGGCAAGATATTTTTGATTAACCAGAATGGCATATTATTTGCTCCCGGTTCATCTGTAAATGCGGCAGGTTTGACCGCCTCCACTTTAGATATTAAAGATGCGGATTTCTTAGCCGGTAGGTATACCTTTTTTGGCAAGGGTGGTTCAGTAGTTAGCCAGGGCTATATTTCTACTCCCGGTGGTTATGTTGCTTTGTTAGGTTCAACTGTTGAGAACGCAGGATTAATCGAAGCTAGCTTAGGGAGCGTTATTTTAGCTTCAGGGGAGTTAATAACTTTAAATCTTGATCCTCAAGGCATAATTTCAGTAGTTATTGACGAAGCAACTTCTCAAAATCTAGAGAACAAGGATGATGCAGTAAAGAATACTGGTAAAATTACCGCTAACGGCGGCAAGGTTATCTTAACTGCCAAGACCTTAGATGGGGTATTTAAAAGAGCAATTAATAATGAAGGAATAATTGAGGCTAAGAGCCTGGTAAGCAGGAAGGGCGAGGTTTACTTGCTTGGCGGGATGGATAATGGGTTAGTTTCTAATACAGGAATTATTAATGTAAGTGCTGATGATTTAGGCGTAGATGGCGGATTCGTAGAGATAAGCGGACATTTTGTTAATATCAGTGGCGATGTTAATGTTACTGCCGTTGATGGAAAAGCAGGAGAATTGTTAATTGACCCTTGGGATTTAGATATAGTTACTAATTGGGGAAATCCTCTTCTTTGGTTGGCGTTGCTCGATGGAGAACTTTCAGCAGATGATCTCGCTCTGATAGGATTCCCTGATGGAACTATTAAGGCGGATTGGCTTGAGAGCTTTAATGGTAATTTAAAGATTCAGGCGTTGAATGATATAAATTTCCATTTAGGAGAAGTTTGGAATGGCTCGAGTTGGGTCAATGTTCCTTCCTGGAGTAATCAGCTTACTTTGGGGAATATTACAGCGCTTAGGTCGTTTATAGTCGATGCGGGCGGAAATATCAACTTAAACAATGATTCCGTTGTAACGAATGGCGGAAATATTATCTTTATCGCGGATAAATCGTTTAATTATTGGTGGGGCGGTTGGCATGATACAAAAGATGGAGTGGGAAATATAAATTTAGGTAATGGTTCAGGCCTTAATTCAAACGGCGGGAACATTGTTTTAAAAGGAGTTGATGTTAACCTGTCCGCGATGGTAAATGCCGGATTAGGCAAAGTTAAGATTAGGGCCGCGAATTCTATTCTTGATGATAATGATGGGGGAGCGTTAGATATTATCGCGGATAGCCTTCTTATTTCCGCGGCCAACGGCATCGGCTCAAGCAATGCCATTGAGACACAAATTAACACTCTAAGCGCATTCAACACAAACTCCGGCAATATTGAAATTGATAACACCGGTGACCTTTTTGCTAAGTCCGTGGTAAATAACGGTAATATTAGTATTAATGTTCATTCTGATTTAACTGTCGGGTCTATCGCGGCAGCCGGAAACAGAGTTAGCTTGACTGCGGACGGGTCAATTAATAATGATGACGCGGGAATATCCGATATTGTTGCGGGGGATCTTTTTGCTACCGCAGCCAATGGGATAGATTTAGATACAGATGTTAATTCTTTAGATGCTCATGTTACCGGCAATGGTAAGATCAATATCAATGAAACTAACGCTATCACTTTATCCGATATCGATACAGCCAATGGCGCAATCGCTATCACTGCCGGTGGCTTAGTTACGGCGACGGATGTGGCTAGCTTAACTGATGACGATGCCAATGATATTTCTATTACCGGCGCAGGTATAGATTTAGGTTTAGTAAATGCCGGCCCTACAGCTGGCGATGTTATCTTAGACGCTACTAGCGGGGCAATCACCGATATTAACGGTGGTTTAGCCAATATCATTGCTAATGATTTGACCGCTTTTGCCTCTAGTGGCATCGGCTCAAGCAATGCTCTTGATGTTTCCGTTGATACTTTAACTGCGGCCAATAATTCTTCAGGAAATATAGAGGTTAATAATAATAAGAATGTAAATCTTCTTAGTGTAGTGAACAGTAATGGCAATGTTTATTTAGGTGCTCAAGGCGATATGACGGTTCAGAATGTCTCGGCATTTGATGCGGGATCCGGAGAAGGCGATGCCGAGCTTTTTGCCACTGGTTCAATCTTTGGCTCAGGAAGCGGCACGCATGTAACTACAGGTAAGGATATTATGCTTTCCGCGGGGAATCTCATTGGCAGTTTTAGCCCTAATGAACCATTAACAATTGACGCTGGAAGAGACCTTTCTTTTGAAATTGGCGGAAGCGAAGGTTCTGTATATGGCACAGTTGGGCCTCATTCAATAAGCGGAGTATTGGCCGGTAAAGTAGGAAGGTTCATTAATATTGCCCCAGGGACTATTACTCAACCGCTTCCTTTTATCGGTAATCCTGCCGGTTATGTGTTTTTAAACGGTAAAGAAATTTGGCCTAATCTTAATTTTTTTAGAGGTATGAACGGCCAGCTTTCATTGGATCCGAGAATACGTTCTGTATTTAATCCCGGTTACCGCACGGTTTCCATAGATAGGCTTACTCCTACGGGGACATATTTTTATCATCCTTTGACCCCTTCTGATATAACAGCTTTCGATGGAATAGCTTTGGATGCCGGAGCGTATGATTTTATCGACGGAAAACTTGGTTTAAAAGGCGATAATACTTTCTCGCCTTTTTATCAAGAAGATGGTAAGCAAAAAAATAAAAAAGGAAACAGCTGATTTTAGCAATATAAAGTAGTGTTGATTTTAAATGGGGGGCGGGTTGAAAAACCTGCCCCCGTATTTTTTCTGGAATTGAAGTAAAATAAGGGGTATAATATTTACGTATTTGTAACTTAGAAAATACCTGGCTCTAATGGCACCTTGGCATAAATGATTGCCAAGTGCGCCCATTCGGGGCGATGGGCCAGTATGCGCTTCTACGCAAGGAGAAAGAAATGAAAAAAATAGCCGTAGTTTTATTATTAATAGTTATCGTTTTTGCCCTTAGTAAATTAAATAGCCATAAGGAAAAAGATTATTTGGTAAAGATTAATAATTACACCATAACCCTGCAGGAATTTAATGAGGATTTTCTGGCTTCTGCCTTTGCGAAGAATAATACTCCTGAATCAAGAAAAGAGTTCTTGAATATGCTGATTAGGCGTAAGCTTGTGCTTCAAGACGCGCAGGCTATGGGCTTGGATAAAGATAAAGAGTTTTTGAAATCTATCGAACGTTTCTGGGAGATGTCTTTGCTTAAACGGGCCATGGATAAGAAGTCCCAAGAGATATCCGGTTCAGTATCTACTCCGGATAACGCTATCGAAGCAGTATATAATAAACTCAAAAGTGAAGGTAAGGCAGACAAGCCATATAATCAGATGTATGGCCAGATAAAGCGGTCACTTACACAGCTTCAGGAGTCACAGGCGTTAAATAAATGGCTAGTTGCGCTTTATAAAAAGGCAAGTATCAAAATAAATCCGGTTTATGTTTCCAAGCAGAGCGAAAATGCAGTATCTGCTTCTAAGCCGGCTCAAGATATCAAGAGTGTTGTGGCTGCCAAAGACGTAAAGAATACAAAGGCAATAAAAGTAAATAAAGGCAAGAAATAGGGGGATAATATGGATAATATCCAGGTTTTGAATAAACGCAAAAATTATTTTATTGATAAGGATTTCCAGGCGAGATTTATCCTAAAGTTTTGTCTTTTGGTTGTTTTGGCGGGGGTGATTACTACCGGGATACTTTATTTTGTGGGAAAGAAATCAACTACGGTTGTTATTGTTGACTCACGGGTGCTTGTCCGTTCAACCGCGGATTTTCTCCTACCGATATTAATTCAGACAGTACTGGTGGTCATGGTTATCTCTGGGTTAGCTGCGATTATCGTCACTTTGCTCTTTTCCCATAAGATTGCCGGGCCTTTATATCGTTTTAAGAAGGTAATCGAAGGAGTCGGGTCAGGCAATCTATCCGCTAATTTCCGCCTTCGTGATTATGACCAGTTGAAAGATTTATCCAGCGAGGTCAACGCCATGATTGACAAAACCAGAGAGCAAATTAATTTAATTAAAGCCGATCTGGTTAATCTTAAAGTAAAAAAGGGCAATATTTCTGAACAGGATATCGAGGAGCTGGATAAAAAAGTAAATTATTTCAAAACTTAAGCTTCTAAATGCGTTTTTTAAAGATAATTCTAATTATTGTTTATTGTTTCATAAGTTTTTCTTTGGCTTATGCCATAGATGATGGTTTTGGCACGGCTAAGAAAATCGAAAGCCAGCACTTTACAATTTTTTATGCTCCTCAACTCGATCCCTACGCACTTTTAGAAAAATTGAATATCGGCCCGGCGGATTTAGTCTTCTCTGAAGGGCCATTCGTAAAGGGCAATAGCTTGGCTGTAGCGTTAGACACCCTTTATGGCATTGTGATGAAGGCTCTGGACATGAATCTCTATAGCCTTCAAGGTAATATTAAGATTTGTAACGATAGGAACCATTTAAATAGCGTTTATGAGTCAATTTTCAGGCAAAAACTTAAAGCCGGTTCATTTTACATTAACGAATATAGCACAATATATATAAGCGCGGATGATTTTACTAAGGAAATTTTAGGCCACGAAATAGCGCATATGATTATTTCGCATTATTTTGTCGTTCAGCCGCCGCAAAAAGTTGCCGAAATTCTTTCCGGTTATGTCGAATATCAGTTACGTAAATCTTCCCGCTAAGAGGCAAAACTTTCTTTACAGCGTTAAATAAATCTGTTATTATTAATCCCGCTTAAGGAATAAGGCATTTATAATTTCGGGCCATTAGCTCAGCTGGTAGAGCAGGACACTCTTAATGTCAAGGTCGTAGGTTCGACTCCTACATGGCTCATTTTTTAATCTTGGCCTTAGCGTAATTCCCTCCCCAGGCATAATTTTCCGTAGATACTTTGTTGAAAGAATTGAAATCTCAAGGTATAATAATAGAAATTCAGGCAGGGTAACGTTTATAGGAGTTATTAAGAGGTAAAAGATGATAGATATTAAATTTATTCACGAGAATCTGGATTTAGTCAAGCAGTCGCTCAAAAACCGTAACCTGAAATTAGATTTAGATGGTTTGGTTAAGTTAGATGACGCGCGCAGAGGCGTTTTGGCTAAGCTTGAAGATTTGCGAGCTAAGCGTAATAAGGCGAATGATGAGATAAGCGTTCTCTTGAAAGAGAAGAAAGATACCAAAGAGAAAATTAATTCAATGAAGTCTATCTCCGCAGAGATAGGGCAGTTGGACGCCAAAGTTAAAGAAGCTGACGCGGAGTTATCTAAAATCCTTTCCGCTATTCCTAACATCCCGCACGCCTCTATCCCCGTAGGCGATCCTACAAAGAACATTGTTTTGCGTGCCTGGGGCAAGCCGCGAGAATTTAATTTTAAGCCGCAGAACCATATTGATATCGCTCAAAGCTTGGATATTATTGATTTTAACCGCGCCACTAAGGTTACCGGTTCGAATTTCATACTTTATAAAGGTTTAGGCGCTAGGCTTGAGCGGGCTTTAATTAATTTTATGCTGGATTTACATACCAGAAAGCACGGCTATACGGAAATATTCCCGCCTTTTTTAGTGAATAGGGCTTCGATGATGGGTACGGGGCAGCTTCCTAAACTGGAAGAGGATATGTATAAACTTAAAGATGACGATTTATTTCTAATACCGACTGCCGAAGTCCCGGTAACTAATATGTTTCGCGATGAGATACTTGATGAAGAAAAATTGCCTATTTACTATACGGCTTATACCGCGTGTTTTAGAAGAGAGGCAGGGACGTATGGCAAGGATACCAGGGGCTTAGTGCGCGTGCATGAATTTAATAAGATAGAGATGGTTAAATTTGTTAAGCCCGAAGATTCTTATGATGAATTAGAGAGGCTGGTAAATGACGCGGAAGAGGTTTTACGATTATTAGAAATTCCTTATCGCGTAGTGATGCTTGCTACTCAAGATTTGAGTTTCTCGGCGAGCAAATGCTACGATTTAGAGGTTTATGCCTCGGGAATGGATAAATGGCTTGAAGTCTCAAGTTGTAGTAATTTTGAAGGTTTTCAGGCCCGCCGTGCGAATATAAGGTTTAGGAGAAAAGAGAGCAAGAAGGTAGAATTTATTCATACCTTGAACGGGTCGGGAATCGCCCTGCCCCGCGCAGTGGTCGCCATATTAGAAAACTACCAACAAGAGGACGGAACGGTTATTGTGCCTAATGTCCTAAGGGAGTATTTAGATGGAAAAGAAAGAATCGCCTAAAAAGGCAAATGAGTTGAAGCTTAAGCCGGAGGGAAAAGGCGCTGGTAAGCCGAGTTGGATCTCTAATAAGGTTTTTGATATTATCAAACTTATTTTAGGGATATGCCTGCTGCCTTTTGCCTATTCATGCACAGCGGCTTTTTTAAAGCAGGTAACCTTTATTGATTCATCGTTGCAAAATTACTTCTGGTCCGGAGTAATCACTTTCCTTTTGGTATATTTGTTTATTTGGGAGATGGGATGGGTTTATGAGAGGGGCCATAAATTATTGGAATTGGTTTTTAGTTTCTTCCAGCCATTTGTTAGGGTCGCGCCGTATCTTTTGCCTATCTACACTATAGTTATATTCATCATTTATCTTATATTGGCCGCGTTTATCAAAGAGGTTTGGCTGGCTAATTATACTATGTTTTTACTTGGGTTTAGCATTATCTTGCACCTTGTTTTTTCTTCTAAGGCTGTGCGTTCAAAAAAAGGGGATATCTTAAAAAGCAATTACATATTCGGATTCTCTTTCATTTATATTATTAATTTGGGAGCCCTGGCTTTGTTCCTCAATATTATTTTAAAAGATTTTTCTTTTGTTAGTTTTTGTAACAGCGTGAATTCTATAGCGGGCGGTATTTTCCATGCTATTTTCTCGCAGTTCTTTGTTGTTTAACCCTATGGGAGGAGTGGCAGAGTGGTCGTCCCGCGATGCGGGATTTCGCTAAATAGATCGCTTTAGTGCTCAAAATGCGGCGGTATTGCGACCGAGCGTAAGTGAGGAAGTCCCGCCGAAAGCGGGAAAAACCGCCTTACAGATTTTTGGAGAGGTGGCAGAGTGGTCGAATGCGGCAGTCTTGAAAACTGTTGTGGGGGTTTCCTCACCGTGAGTTCGAATCTCACCCTCTCCGTTAAATTTTTGCTTGTCGCAGAAATTAAGAAAGTAAAATATGGCAGATGATATTTTGTTAAAAGAATTTCTTTCTTTAGTTGATGTTGATGATTTTGATAAGCGTTATGCTCAAGATATCGGCAAAGGTAAATACTTTTCTATGCCGCTCGAGCCGATTGTCGCCGCGGAGAAGAGGCTTCGGCAAGCTAATCAGCGCTCCATTGCTTATTTCTCCATGGAGTACGGTTTAGCCACAAGTTTTTATAATACCTTTAAATCAGAGATTATCCCTGATCCGCGAAATAAACTTCCCAGGAATACGGTATTTTCAAATTATCCTTTGGCGGATTTTCTTTTTGATGTAAAGATTGACAGCCTTATCGACCTGCCTATTTATAGCGGGGGTTTAGGTGTTCTCGCGGGCGATACCATGAAGACTATGGCAGACTATAAAATGCCTGCGTTAGGCATTGGTATATTGTGGCATTCCGGGTATTTCCGGCAGGAATTTTGGTTTAAGTATGGGCAGGTTCCGGAGAAGATACATTGGGATCCATTTAGTTACCCTGGGCTTATTCCTCTTAAGAATATAATCACTATCAAGCTTAAGAATGAGGAAGTGCGGCTTAAGCTTTGGAAATATTATGTGTACAGCTATAAACGCGATTATGCCGTGCCGCTCATCTTGCTTGATGCCGAAATTCCGGAGAATAGCAATAAAATAAATACGCTTACTGACCAGCTATACCGTAGCGAAAATTCCTGGATTAAACTTATGCAAAGGATAGTCCTTGGTTTTGGTGGCGTGAACGCGATAAAAGAATTAGGTTATCCTATTGAGATTTTCCACCTTAATGAGGGGCACGCGGTTTTTGCTTTCGTGGAAAAAGCGCGCGGTAATAACGAAATCCAATTGGAAGAGCTTAAAAAGAAATTTTGCTACACCTGCCACACTCCGGTTCAGGCTGGGCATGACCGTTTTTCAGAAGGAGATGTGCGCCAAGTCTTACGGGAAGAAGATGCTAACCTCATCCAAAAACTCGGAAGAGAAGATTCAGGATTGATTAATCTTACACTTTTATCCATGAATATCGCGTCTTCCATAAACGCGGTTTCGAAGAGGCATCAGGAGGTAATGCAATTGCAGTTCCCCGAATATAAGGATAGGATACGTTATGTTACTAATGGCGTTCATCCTTATACCTGGATCTCCAAAGGCTTTCTTGAGCTCTTTAAACGTTTTAGCCCTGTGATTGAGAATATTGAATCTAATCCCATGGGGCTTGCCAAGGCCCAATCTTTAAGAAACAATCATGACTTCCGCGATCAGGTTTGGGCGGCGCATCAGGCTAATAAGGAGCGTTTTTGTACTTTATTCGAGAAATGGAAATTGAATAAAAATATATTCACTGTTTGTTGGGCGCGTAGAATTGCCGCCTATAAGAGGCCAAGCCTTATTTTAAATGATATTGATAGGCTTATCGCGATTGCCAAGAGAACCGGGCCATTACAGATAATTTTGGCTGGGAAGGCGCATCCTAACGATAATCTCGGGTTTACTTTTATCAATGAAATGTTGGATAAAGTCGATGCTTTAGGGGATGATAATTATGGTATTTTAAAGATTGTGATCCTCGAGAATTATGATATTTATCTCGGGCAGCTGCTTACTTCCGGAGTCGATCTCTGGTTGAATAATCCTTATCCGCCCTTTGAAGCTTCAGGGACAAGCGGGATGAAGGCGATATTAAATGGCGTGCCGCAATTAACTACTCTTGATGGCTGGGTTGTCGAGGCGGAAGATAAGGGGATAGGAAAGATCTTCGGGCATCGTTATACTAATGATAAGATCGGTAACGAATTTGACCGTTATATGAAGGATGACGCTGAAGAGCTCTATAAATCGCTTGAAGAGATGGCGGCTTTATATTATTCAACTTTTAATAATAAGCTTAATCTTTCTTCCGGATGGATTGATATGATGATAAATTGTATCGCTACGGGCGCTCATTTCAATACCTACAGGATGCTTGATGAATACAAGGGTATGATTTGGGATGCCTGTAACCGAGAAGAAAGAGTGGTTAAAGTTTAGGAAGGATGGCAGAGTGGTCGAATGCGGCGGTCTCGAAAACCGTTGTCGTCGTAAGGCGATCGCAGGTTCAAATCCTGCTCCTTCCGTTAAATTTTTGCGACAAGCAAAAATTTAACGGCACTAAAGCGAGCGGAGCGAGGCGACAAGCCGAGCAGCGAGCATAGTGCCCGTGGGCATAACAAGATTCAATAGAATAAACTATTTAAATTTTGGAGAGGTCGCGTAGTGGTCGAGCGCGCGTGTTTGGAAAACACGTGAGCCGTAAGGTTCCCAGGGTTCGAATCCCTGCCTCTCCGCCAACAGGGATAGGGCGCTGCTTCAAACAAGGGACGGAAGCTTGCTTCCGTCGAAAAATTGAGGCGGCGCTCTTTTAAAATAAAGTTCGAACCAATCT
>JBAZGV010000004.1:8027-15217 GCA_041652675.1 Candidatus Omnitrophota bacterium | reverse complement strand
CTTTAGCTAATGGGCTGGATAAAGCGGTTTGTTTGGGTACACGTTTATCAACAAGTGTTTTAAGCGAAATATCTAATGCTCCCACTCGCCTTTATTTCCATCATTACCGCACGGTTAACGCGTATCTGGACCAGACAGCATTAAAGGTTTGTAATTTTATACAGAGAAAAAGTTTTAAGGCACTGCCTATACCGGCTTCGATTATTTTAGATTGGGAGAATCAGACGGCGCATCTTTCTCATAAGAAGCTCGGAGTTTTGGCAGGGCTGGGCTGGATAGGCAGGAATAATTTGCTGGTGAACGAAAAAATAGGGAGCCAGTTCCGTTTAGCGACAATACTTACGGATATGCCCTTAAAATTAGATAAACCAATAAAAAAAGATTGTGGGATTTGCCATTCTTGTGTTAAGATGTGCCCTGCTCAAGCGATAAAAGAATCACCATCTGATTTTGATCATATTAAGTGTTTTGAAAAGTTAAAGGAATTCCAGAAACAGAAGCTGGTTGATCAGTATATCTGCGGTGTTTGTGTGAATGTTTGCCGAGGAAAATAATCAATGTATTTAATATTAGTTGGTTTTGTTCTACTAATGGGCGCGGCTATTGGTTGGTCCATCGGAGCTAATGATGCCGCTAATTCGTTAGGTACAGCTGTCGGGTCTAGGGTCCTTAACCTAAAACAAGCAATTATTCTGATTGTGGTTTTTGGTTTCTTGGGCGCTATTTTACAAGGTTCTTACGTGACTAAGACTATTGGTAAAGGCATAGTTCCTTTAAATGAACTGGATAAGGTTCTATCCATGTATGTGGCTGTAGTTGCTGCTTTTGCCGCATGCGCTTGGGTGGTTTTAGCTACTTATTGGAAGATGCCTATTTCTACAAGCCATTCTATCGTCGGAGCTGTTGCCGGAGCAGGATTGGCTGTCCACGCTCCGGTAAAGTGGATGGTTTTAAAAGATATTTTTATCTGCTGGATGTTTACGCCTCTGGGAGCCGCTGTTTTAGGTTTTATTTTTTATAAGGCACTACAGAATTCATTATATAGGATTATCCCGCGTAAATATTTAAGATTTACTATTGCCAGCCTTATTATTTTAAGCGGTTGTTATGTTGCTTATACTTGGGGAACGAATGATGTAGCTAATGCCGTCGGGGTTATCGCCGGGACAGGGATCATGACTCCGACGATGTGTGTTATTTTTGGCGGCTTGGCCATAGTCTTGGGGATCATGACTTGGGGCTATAAAGTCATAGAGACTATAGGTTCAGAGATAACGCGGCTTTTGCCGATCATGGCACTTTCGGCGCAACTGGCTAGCGCGATAAATGTGCATGTTTACACACTTTTTGGAATACCGGTTTCGACAAGCCATTCTATAGTCGGGGCGATATGCGGAGTAGGTTTAGTAAGGGGAGTGAGAGTATTAAATTTCAGGATCATGAAAGATATGATTCTTTGTTGGCTGGCAACTCCATTTATATCGGGAGTAATTAGTTTTTTGGTGTTGAAATCTATTACGCTTTTTGTAAAATTTTAATAAGCACCCGGCCCAATCGGATGGGCCGGTGTGTACTTATTGTACAAACGGGGGTGGCGCGATGAAAGAAATAAGGAATATTTTAGGTTGGTTAGGCATGGCAGAGGAGCAGTCGATAATTCAAGATTCCAAAAAGCACGTGGAAGAGACTTATAAAACTGTTACTTATTTTTCCGAAGCAGTAAAGGCGTTTATTCAGGGAGACTTGAAAGCTAAAGCAGCGGCGATTGAAAATGTAAGGGCTAGCGAGCATGCCGCGGATATTTTGCGCTCTAAGATGATCAGTGAGCTCTCTGAAGGGATGCTTCTTCCGCCGGACAGGGAAGACTTGATGCATTTTGTAAAGACCTTGGATAAAATAGCGGATTGGACTAATGGCGCGGCCAGGATTTTAGGATTTATTGAACAAAAACTTCCGGATAATGTTTTAAAGAATATTTCAGACGCGACAGGGTTGATATTTAATTCTATCTCTAAGTTAAAAGAAGCCATTGAAGCACTTACCAAAAATGACTTAAAGAAGGCCTTGGCTGATTGTCAGATTGTTGATGAAATAGAGCATCAGGCTGATGACCAGAAGAAAGCATTAATTGAGTCCATTATACACGCTAAACTTGAGCCAATCGGCCTCTTGTTATCTTATCAGTTAGCTGAATATCTGGAAGGCGTTACGGATAAGATTGAGGATGCCGCGGATTTTATTAAGGTAGTGGCGATTAAATCTAAATAAGGACAGTATAAATTCATGAGCGATATATATCTGACCCGGTCAGGGCACCAGAAATTAATGCAAGAGCTGGAACATTTAAAGACGGTAAAACGCCGCCAGCTATCTAAGGCTATAGGAGAAGCGCGCGCCCATGGCGATATCTCCGAAAACGCGGAGTATGACGCGGCAAAAGATGCGCAGGGTTTAAATGAGAAGAGGATTTCCGAATTGGAGAACAAGCTGGCTTTAGCCAGGATACTTGATGATACCGGTATTTCTTCGGACGAAGTATTAATAGGCGCGACCGTGAAGTTGAAAGATTTAGAGAGTAACGAGGAGTTAGAATATACGCTCGTATCAGAGATGGAGGCAGATTACGAAAGCGGAAAAATTTCAATTACTTCTCCTATTGGAATCAGCCTCTTAAATCATAAATTAGGCGAAGAAATTGATATTAAAATTCCCGCCGGAATCCTGAAGTACAAAATCCTCAAAATCTCCCGCGATTAGCCATTTAACCTAAGAATCTCCCTGTCGTGATTTCGAGCGAATGTCGATTTTAGCCAATGGAGCTTGAGTATTGAGGGTATGCCTGTGGAGCGGAAGCGACAACACAGGCACGGCAAAACTGTTTGAGCGCCGAGGCAGAAGCCGAGGCGCGAGTTGTTTTGCCGCCGAAATGCGAAAGATCATTGGCGTGAAGAAACCGACCTTGAGCGAGAAACACGACAGGGAGATTCAATATACCCTTGACCCTCTGCCTTTGGTGGTATATAATCTTTTGCATATGAAAGATAAGATCGTTTCGTGGATTAAAGGGCAGGTTAAGGATGCTAATGCTAAAGGGATTGTTTTGGGGCTGTCCGGAGGCATAGATTCTGCGGTTGTTGCGGCATTATCCCAGAGGGCAGTAGGGAAAAATAATGTTTTGGCGTTATTTATGCCCTGCAATAGCAATCCCACTGATTTAAAGGACGCGAAATTAGTCGCTAAAGAGCTTAAGCTTAAAGCTAAACTGGTAGATTTATCCGGCGTATATAATAATTTCCTAAAGATTTTACCCGGCGCTCCCGGGCTTGCCAAGAGCAACCTGAAGCCGAGGCTGCGTATGGCCACGCTTTATTATTTTGCCAATAAATTAAATTACCTTGTTTGCGGCACAGGGAATAAGTCGGAATTGATGGTAGGTTATTTCTGTTATGATGAAAAGACTAGGGTTTTAACGAAAAAGGGATTAAAAAGTTATAAGGAATTAAAACCAAAAGACACTGTGTTTAGCCTTGATTTGCGTACTAATCGTGTAGTTGAGAGTAGGGTTAAAAAAGTTTATACCTTTAATTATGACGATAAAATGTTTGTTTATGGGGGTAGGAAGTCATCTAAAATTGACATTATGGTTACACCTAACCACAGAATGTTAATTGAGAGGAAAGGGATTGTAGAATTATGCCGCGCTGATCAATTGCCTCGTCGTTCAACCCCTACGCCGATTCCTAAGCCTTGGGTAGGTACACAGAATCCTTCCGGGATATTTAAGTTTGATAATTCAAAAATGGGAGTTAATGCCAGACATTTTTCACCTATATCTATAGATGATTTTCTTTATATTTTAGGTTTATATATCGGTGATGGCCATGCGCAGATCTGTTCTGTTAATCATAATGTGAAAGAGTCTCTCGATCCTACTCGGTGGCGAGATCCTGGAACTGGGAAATTTATACTTAAGGATATTCCTATCCTTAAGAAGAAGTACGATGGCTATAGGACTTGGTTTGCTTTGCCTAAAGATACCTTAGCGCGTTCTAAACTGGTTGCTATCCTCAAGAAGAATAAAATTGTATATGGTTTAACTCTATATCAAGTCTGGGTGTATGGAAAGCCATTTTATAAAGCAGTCATAAAAGCGGGTGTAGGTGCTCATGTTAAACATATCCCTTTGGAAATTTTAAACTACCCAGCTAGATATCTATCGAGATTGCTAGAGGGTCTTTTAGAAAGTGATGGCGATAAGCGTGGACATTATTATACTGTTTCTATCCAATTAGCTGAACAGATTGCGGAATTAGGATGTAAGCTTGGAAAAAATGTGAGTATAATAACGCGCCCAGCCCGGACTTCTTTAAGAAAAGATGGTGTTAAGATTAAATGTTCTAAGAGCTACGAAATCTATATCCAAAAAGAAGGCCGTCATTGGATTGATGGAGCAAAGTTTAGAAGGATCCATTATTGTGGTAAAGTTTGGTGCCCTGATGTTCCCGAAACTCATAACTTGTTAGTTGAGCGCAATGGGCGTTTTATATTTTGTGGCAATACCAAGTATGGCGATGGCGGAGTAGATATTTTACCTATCGCCGATCTGCTCAAAAGGCAGGTCAGGGCCTTAGCAAGAGAATTAAATATCCCTGAATCAGTAATTACCAAACCTCCTACTGCCGGGCTTTGGCAGGGGCAGACTGATGAAGGAGAAATGGGTATAACCTACAACGATCTTGACGATATATTGGATAGAATGAGCCGTAAAAAGAAACAAAAGCTTTCTCCTGGTAAGTTAAAAAAGGTAAAGGGGATGCTTATGAGGTCAGAGCATAAAAGAAAAGGTGCGGATATCTGCCGCATCTAAACGGAGGCTAAAATGGATGAAATACTGGAAATTCTGGAAAAAGACGCGCGTTCGACAGCTGAAGATATAGCCAAGATGCTTAAGAAAAGTCCCAAAGAGATAAAAGATTCGATTAAGAAATATGAAAAAGAAGGCGTAATCTTAAAGTATAAAGCTGTGATTAACAAAGATTTGGTTTGCGATGAAGGATCGCGGCTCCGCGCGCTTATTGAAGTCAATATCGTTCCCCAAAAGGACGTCGGTTTTGATAAGATAGCCGAGCGTATATATTCATTCCCGGAAGTATCCAGCTGTTATCTTATTTCAGGGACTTATGATCTTTTATTGGTGGTCGAGGGAAAGAATATACACACAGTATCCAGTTTTGTCGCGGAAAAACTCTCTTGTCTTGAGAACGTGCGCAGAACAACTACGCACTTTTTGTTGAAGAAATACAAAGAGGACGGCGTGATATTAAAGCACAAGGAAGAGAATAAAAGAATAACAATATCGTATTAGCTCATGGTTCATAGAAAAATCTATGAGCTATCAGCTATGAGCTAAGAACTAAACAAATCTATCATGAGTAACTTAATTTCCAAAAAAGTAGAGGAGATGCAGCCATCGGGGATCCGGGCATTTTTCGATTTAGTGCTTGGAATGAAGGATGTAATTTCGTTAGGCGTAGGTGAACCGGATTTTATAACCCCGTGGGCGATACGCGAAGCAGGGATTTCTTCCCTTGAGCAAGGGCTTACTTCATATACTTCTAATAAAGGGCTGTATAAACTGCGTTTAAGTGTGAGCCGTTATTTAAAGAACAGGTTCGGTGTAGAATATTGCCCGGATGAAGAGATACTTATTACCGTAGGTGTAAGTGAAGCAATGGATTTATGCCTGCGTACGATCATAAATTCAAATGACAAGATTTTAATCCCTAGCCCTTGTTATGTTTCCTATGGGCCGTTAACAGGGCTTGCAGGGGGTTTACCTATATATATAGATACGCAAAAAGATGGATTTAAACTAACACCTAAAAATCTTGAGAAACACATAGACAGCAAGGTTAAAGGTATAATTCTTAATTACCCATGTAATCCTACCGGTGTATCCTATAGTAGGAAGGAATTAGCGGAGATAAATAAAATTTTATCAAAACACAAAATTATTTGTTTATCCGATGAGATTTACGGGGACTTGACTTATGATTTTGAGCATGTAGCTTTTCCGTCTTTACCGGGCGCAAAGGAGAGGACGGTCTATTTTAACGGATTCTCTAAATCCTATGCCATGACCGGTTGGCGCGTGGGTTTTGCCTGTGGGCCAAAAGATATTATTGCAGGGATGACTAAAATCCATCAATATACGATTATGTGCGTATCAATTACAAGCCAGATTGCGGCATGCGAAGCGCTGCATAGCGGAAAGAAATCTGTTGAGGAGATGAAACGCGAATACCGCCGGCGCAGGGAATTTATCATTGAAGGTTTGAATAATCTAGGTTTGATTTGTCATAAGCCCCAGGGTGCTTTTTACGCATTCCCGAGTATAAAGAAGGCCGGTTTAAGTTCCTTAGAGTTTGCGCAAAAGCTTTTGAAAGAAGAAAAAGTTGCGGTTGTCCCGGGGACAGCTTTCGGCGGCGGGCTTGAAGATTATATTCGTATATCTTATGCTTCTAGTTTTGATAATCTAAAAGAAGCTTTACACAGAATGAGTATTTTTCTGGGCAGATAAAATTATGGCTAAAATTAAAAAAGATAGTTATCAAGTTTATGTGAAGCAGATTGAGGTGCTCTCTAAAGTTGCAAACCTGATTACCTCGGGGATGTATTTGGAAGAGCTTTTGCGGCTTGTTGTCAGTGTAACCGCTGAAATAATGAATTCCAAGATTTCCTCTTTAATGCTGCTTGACCATGAGAGAAAAGAGCTGGTAGTTAAAGCAACGCAGTCAATCTCCGAATCCTATAACAAAAAACCGAATATAAAATTGGGTGAGGGGATAGCCGGAGAAGTCGCTCTAAATAATAAGTCCATAATTGTCCCGGATATTAAGAAAGACGCGCGCTACCTTAATCAGGATATTGCTAAAAAAGAAGGCCTCTGTTCACTGGCGAGCATACCGATGGCAGTTAAAGGCAGGGTCATTGGAGTACTCAATTGTTATACTTCCAGAAAACATGAGTTTAGCAGGACGGAGTTAGGCCTGCTCACTGTTTTGGCTAACCAAGCAGCTATTGCTATTGAAAACGCGGAGCTTGATCTCCGCGCGCGTTCCGCGGAAGAAGCGCTTACTACGCGTAAACTTGTAGAGCGGGCAAAAGATATTTTAGCGCAGGAAGTAAAT
>JBAZGV010000004.1:0-8017 GCA_041652675.1 Candidatus Omnitrophota bacterium | reverse complement strand
TTTGCCTACAGAGGCGTATCGCTTGATTCAGAAACAGAGCATGGATGCTCGTAAGAGCATGCGTGAAGTAGCTGAAGCGATAATTTTGGCTAGAGATGTAAGGTCCAAAAAGTCAAATTAGATAGAGCTTGACAATATCAAATTGTTGTGTTAAGCTTTTAACATAATGTAACACAATGTTTGTGTTATAGAAGGGACAAAGGCGTTTTCGCGAGAAACGCCTTTTTTGTTTGTCCCATTTCTAAGCAGAAAATTTAAAGGAATGTTCCTTAAGTTAGCAATGTTTTGCTAATATTTTTGGGACAAATTTCTTTTTAAACAATGGCGTTTTATACCGGATAAAGCCGGTGTAAAACGCTTTTTTATTTTCTAAGCCAATGAAAAACACACTTTTTGAAGAACAGATTAAAGCACTCTCTAAAATCAGTAAAGCCATAGCCTCGGATTTATATCTTGAGGATATTCTGCGCTTGATAGTTACAGTAACCGCGGAATTGATGGGTTCAAATATCTGTTCGCTTATGTTAGTTGATGATAAATCTAAAACATTGGCAATCCGGGCATCCCAGAGTATGAGCCAAGAATACAATAAGAAGCCTAACCTTAAAATCGGGGAGGGCGTTGCCGGTAGATGCGTGGAGCAGAATAAGCCAATAGTTATCAGGGATGTGATTAAAGAGAAAGAATATAAATATCGTGATATCGCGAGAAAAGAGCATCTCTGTTCGCTTTTATGTATCCCCTTGGCTGTTAAGGGGAGGGTTATCGGGGTAATTAATTGTTATACTTCCACCCCGCATAATTTCACAGAGACAGAGATTGAGATCTTGACTTCCATAGCTAATCAGGCGGCTATCGCTATTGAGAACGCGGAGTTATTGGTAAAGAGTAAAGTTATTCAAGAAGAATTAGAGACGCGTAAAAGGATAGAGCGGGCCAAAGGAATATTAATGCATGACGAGAAATTAACCGAAGAAGAAGCATATTTAAAGATACGCAAATACAGTATGGATAATCGCAAGACTATGCGCGAAGTTGCGGAGGCGATTATACTTTCAGCTGATATGAAGCAGCTGCCAGGGGTAAAAGGTATTTGTGCTCACAAGGCTAAGTTGGCCTAGTAATCCCGTGGTCGGGATCAACCCCGTGGTCGGGGTTAAGTTTTTAAAAGTGAGCGAAGGGAAAAGAAAAGGAGGAGTGGTAAAGATGAATTTGGAGAGGCCTAACGCGAATGACGCGACAGGGACATTTAATCGTTCAAAGAACGTAGTCCCGGGTTCAGGTATCTGTTCCCGTTGCGTTGATGGGTGCAGGGGGAACTGTGAAATATTTAAAGCTACTTTCAGGGGGAGAGAAGTAATTTATCCCGGTCCATTTGGCGATGTTACTGCTGGTGCGGATAAGAATTATCCTGTTGATTATTCTCATTTTAATATTCAAGGTTATGCCTTAGGCGCTCAAGGTTTACCTAAGGGAGAGGAAGGTAATCCTGATAATACTAAGTTTCCGGATGTAGATACTCAAGCGGAATATGGCTGGGATTCAAAGGTTAAAATGAAGCTTCCCGTTTTTACCGGAGCACTTGGTTCTACCGAGATTGCCCGAAAAAACTGGGAGCATTTTGCTATCGGTGCTGCCATATCAGGAGTTACTCTTGTTTGCGGGGAAAATGTCTGCGGAATTGATCCGGGATTAGAGTTGGATAGTAATAAGAAGATTAAAAAATCTCCGGAGATGGATAGGCGTATAGAAGTATATAAAAGGTTTCATGAAGGTTTTGGCGAGATATTAGTCCAGATGAATGTGGAAGATACCCGTTTAGGCGTGGCGGAATATGTAAGGAAAAAACATGATCTTAAAACAATCGAGTTAAAGTGGGGGCAGGGAGCAAAATGCATAGGCGGAGAAATAAAAGTAAAGAGCTTGGATAGGGCGCTGGAATTGCAAAAGCGCGGTTATATTGTTACTCCTGATCCTTCTCTTGAAGCGAATAAGCGTGCTTTTAAAGATGGCGCGATTAAAGAATTCGAACGCCATTCCCGTTTAGGTTTTGTCTCCGAAGAATCGTTTTTGGCAGAGGTAAAGCGCTTAAGGGATCTCGGGTTTAAAAGAGTTACTTTAAAAACTGGAGCTTACTCAATGCGCGAGCTGGCTATGGCGATTAAATATTCATCATTGGCCAATATTGATTTATTAACCATAGATGGCGCTCCGGGCGGAACAGGGATGAGCCCTTGGAGAATGATGGAAGAGTGGGGTATTCCTACGTTCTATCTAGAAGCGTTAACTTATGAATTCTGTGAAAAGCTTTCTAGAAAAGGAATGCGCATTCCGGATATTGCTATTGCCGGTGGGTTTTCTGCGGAAGACCACGTATTCAAAGTAATGGCAATGGGTGCTCCTTATGTAAAAGCAGTTTGTATGGGCAGGGCACTGATGATTCCTGGAATGGTCGGAAAGAATATTGCTTCGTGGATCAAAGAAGATAATCTTCCTCCGAATGTCTCTAGTTTTGGTAAGTCTGAAAAAGAGATATTTGTTT
The DNA here is from genome assembly GCA_041652675.1 of Candidatus Omnitrophota bacterium. Lineage (GTDB taxonomy): Bacteria > Omnitrophota > Gorgyraeia > Gygaellales > Profunditerraquicolaceae > Sherwoodlollariibacterium. Next base: position 5,475 of record JBAZGV010000004.1, on the reverse strand, counting down.
GCTATGAAGAGCTGTTTGACAAATACGGCAAGGATATGAAAGATATTCCATTAGGCGCAGTAGGAATATATTCCTTTGCCCAAAAGCTTAGAGTTGGATTGCAGCAGTTGATGGCAGGAAGCAGGAACTTCAGGCTTAACACAATTTCCCGTCGCGATATTATGAGCCTGACTGAAGAAGCTACTCGTGTTTCAGGTATCGCTTATGTAATGGATGCTTATCGTAAGGAAGCTGAGGATATTCTTGATGGAAAAAATGGGATTAAAATTAAGAAGGCCTTTGCTACTGAGGGAATAAAGGTGGGTGCAAGGAGGTAAAGATGTCAAATAAAGGATTATGCATAAGCTGTGGAAATGAAAAAAGCTGCATCTTTGTGAAACATCTTCCTGTTTTAGAGTGTGAAGAGTTTGATGTAAGTGAAAGAAAGAAAGTTTCCAGTAAAAAGAAATAGGCCTAAGCGGTTAGTTTCGAATAGGCAGGTATAAGACAAGGGTGTCTTTTGTATTCCAATTAGGGATAATAAAGGCACCCTTGTTTTTTAAATTAAGGAAATAAAATGCATTTTAAAGAGTTACAAAGTAATTTATCTCCGGTTATAAAACGCATCGCCTATAAGCTAAATGGCAGATATAGGACTTTTAGCCATGATGACCTCTTTCAAGAGGCGCTTATGCATTTGTGGACAAATTTTACGGCAGGTAAATTAGAGGATAAGACCGAGAGTTATATCCTTCAGGGTTGTTATTTTCACCTTAAGAATTATATTCGTAAAGTGAATGAAAAACCTGATTTAAGCCTTGATGAGATGATATCTTATGATTTCAATGATTTAGGGTTTAAAGACTTGATTGTCGATAACCATCAAAGTGATATTCGTGAATTACTGGATACGAAACTTTTAGCAGATACTATACAGAATAACGGTTTTGATCCCAGAGAGAAGCGTGTGCTCATGCTTTTAAAGAACGGTCTGACCATGAGAGATATAGGTAAAAGTATAGGTGTATCTCATGTTAGCATAGTAAAGATGATGCAGAAGATTAGGATTAAGTCTAAAAAGTACTTAGATAAAATTTAGTTACCAACTTTGAATATCTTTTACTTGTATTAATGTAGGGCACGTTGAAGTGTAAGGATTAAACATTGGCGTTCTAGAGATAGAGCGCTTTTTTTGTTTTCAAAAGACGCAGGCGTCTAAACCGTTTTAAAGAGCGGGCGGGCGCCTTTTCTTTTTATAAGGAGGTAATAATGAAAGGGATTATAAGGGGATTGTTTCTGTGTTTATCTGCAATTGTGTTATTATTCGGCCCTGCGCAAGCAGGTGGAGAGGGGATGCTAGACGGGATTTTATCGAATTCAGGAATTGAAGTCTCTGGGGATCTGGCTTTTAACTCCATATACATGTGGAGAGGTATAATGCTCGATGGAGACGCCGTAGTACAACCGGGTTTTTACGTGCGCAGCCCGGAATCAAAGTTTGGCAGGATAAAATTAGGCATATGGCTTAATCATGATCTGCAGAATAAGGATAGTTTAAAATCCAGTGAGACTGATTATATCTTTGATTACACCTATAGTTTTCCCAGCGTGGCTCTTTCAACCGGGTATACATATTATGATTTTCCTGATGGTGCTCCTATTGATGGTGCGCCTAGAGCTTTCAGCCGGGAATTCTATGGCGGAATAACTTTTACTAAGCTGCTGCTTTCTCCAGCTATCTATTATTATTATGATTTCGGCCGGAAAATCGATGGAGGTGGTGAAGGCAGCTATACGGTAGTTAATTTGTCGCATAGCATACCATTTACTCTGAAAAAATATAATATGAGCCTGGATTTTTCCGGGCACGTTGGTTTTAATAATAAACAATATTACCGCGGTAAGGGCGGAGACGCGGCTTTAGGCGCAGGGGTTACAGTGCCTTTATTAAAGAGCTTAACTTGTAAGCCGAATATCAATTATTCCATGCCCTGGGGTAATATTAGCGATAAGAATAATGGTAATCAGAAAAATAGGCTATATGGTGGTATCTATCTAAATTATGTATTTTAAAAGAGGGAGGAGTTTATGAAAAAAGTTACTTTTTTAATATTAGGTTTTATATTAGGGTTGAGCATTTTATCTTTTGCTCAGGATCCCGGAGGTGCCGAGACTTTAGCTGCTAATCCGCAAGCTCCTATTGATTATGTCTGGGTTCTAATTTGCGGGTTCCTTGTTTTTTTTATGCAGGCAGGATTTGCTATGGTCGAAGCTGGATTTTGCCGGGCAAAGAATGCTACGAATTTAATGGCTAAGAATACAATCGATTTTGTTGTGGCTTCACTTGTATTTATGGCTGTTGGTTTTGCCTTAATGATGGGGAATGATTATTATGGTTTAATCGGCACGACAGGTTGGTTTCTGCATGGAGATAATTATGATGTAGGCAGATATTTGATGTTTTTCTGGCAGTTGGTCTTTGCCGGTACCGCGGCAACGATTGTTTCCGGGGCAGTCGCGGAAAGATTAAAATTCAAAGCGTATTTTTTATACAGCCTTGTAGTTTCAGCGATAATTTATCCTATATACGGACATTGGGTATGGGGGGGCGGATGGCTTTCCAAACTTCCTTTTGGTTTAGGCCATGTTGATTTTGCCGGTTCTGGAGTTGTACATACAATAGGAGGTTTTGTGGGTTTGGCAGGTGCCCTTGTCCTCGGTCCGAGGTTCAGTAAATTCGGTAAAGACGGAAAACCAAGAGCTATTCCCGGGCATAGTATTACTCTTGCAGCATTAGGTACATTTATATTATGGTTTGGTTGGTTCGGTTTTAATCCGGGTTCAACATTTTCTGGGCACCAGCTTAGAATTGCTGTTATTGCTGTTAATACTAATTTGGCAGCAGCAGCAGGGGCAGCAGTTGCTATCCTTCTTGTATTTTTAAAGACTAAAAAGTGGGATGTAGGCATGATGTTAAATGGTTGTCTTGCAGGTCTAGTCGCTGTTACCGCGCCTTGCGCTTGGATAGAAGCATGGGCAGCTGTAGTTATTGGTGGGGTTGCAGGTTTATTAGTTGTCTTAGGAGTATACTTTTGGGAAGCGCGAGGTGTCGATGATCCTGTTGGCGCAGTAAGTGTCCATGGCTTAAACGGCGTATGGGGCCTTATCAGCGTGGGCCTTTTTGCTGATGGGACATATGGACTTGGCACAACTGCCGGGCCGTTAGTTAAAGGATTATTCTACGGTGGCGGTTATGGCCAGTTGATCTCTCAGGCTATTGGTGCAGCAGTATGTGTATTTTGGGCTTTTGGCCTTGGATTTATCGCATTTAAACTTATGGACAGGTATTTTGGTATTAGAGTTGCTCCTGAAGAAGAATTAAAAGGTTTGGATATTCCGGAGCATGGGACTCCGGCTTATCCGAATTTTTATACTACGAATCAGAATTAATTTAATAATTTAATTTTGCCGTTCCGCTTACAGGCGGGACGGCAAGGAGGGTTTAAGAATGAAAAAAATAGAGGCGGTTATAAGAGTAGAGAAATTGGAAGATATGTTGGGAGTTTTAGAAGAATTAGGTTGTTGCCCGGGCATGATGATTACGCATATTGAAGGCCACGGCCGGCAGAAAGGTATTGTCGAGCAATTCCGCGGGAGAGAGTATAAGGTTAATTTTCTGCCTAAAGTGAAAATTGAGATAATTGTTAAAGACTTTGAAGTAGATAAAATTGTAAAGGCCATAGCTAAAACTGCCAGAACAGGAGAAATCGGGGATGGTAAGATTTTTATTTCTTCAATTGAAAATGCTATGCGCATTCGTACTGGAGAACAGGGAGATATAGCTATATAAACTATATGATAGATAACGAATTAATACAGAGAATATTACAGTTAAAAGAGGTGAATGGTTACACCTTGCATGATTTATCTAAGAAATTGGATATCCAGATTACTACTATTGAGAGGTGGCTACAGACAAAAAGGATTAATAAAGTTTACGCGCAGTTGGTTAAGAAGAAATTAAATATAGATTGAAAATTTGTAAAAAGGGTAAGAGGATTTTTTTATTTTGTTTTTACACAATTGGTTAATCAGGCTTAAACTAAAAAGGAGGGAGTAAATGATTAACGCAGGAGATACAGCGTGGGTTTTAATCTCGTCGGCTCTGGTATTGCTGATGACGCCGGCTCTGGCATTTTTCTATGGCGGTATGGTTAGGCGAAAGAATGTTTTAAGTGTTCTTATGCAGTGTTTTATCATTATGTGTGTTTTAAGTATCCACTGGGTTTTGATTGGCTACAGTATATCTTTCGCTCCCGGTAAAGGATTCTGGGGGGGATTACAATGGTTTGGTTTGAATGGCGTGGGGTTGGAGCCTTATGCAGATTACGCCGGAACCATACCACACCAGGCGTTTATGATATTCCAAGCGATGTTTGCTATTATTACTCCGGCATTAATTATTGGTGCTTTTGCCGAAAGAATGAAATTTTCCGCATTTCTGGTCTTTACGCTTTTGTGGGCGACTTTTGTCTACGGGCCTCTATGCCACTGGGTCTGGGGCATGGGTGGGTGGTTAAGGAATATTGGTGCTTTGGATTTTGCCGGAGGGACAGTCGTACATATTAATGCAGGAATAGCGGCATTAGTTACGGCGATAATCCTTGGGAGAAGAGCTAATCTGGATAAGAATGTGCCTGCCCCGCATAATATGCCTTTTGTAGTTCTGGGAACTGGTCTTTTGTGGTTTGGTTGGTTTGGATTTAACGCTGGAAGCGCCTTAGCCGCGAACGGGCTTGCAGTTACTGCATTTGTAGTGACTAATACCGCTGCTGCTGCTGCAGGTTTAAGTTGGGCTTTAATTGAATGGATTCATAATGGTAAACCAACGATCTTCGGGGTTTGTTCCGGGGCCGTAGCCGGGCTTGTTGCGATTACTCCCGCAGCAGGATTTGTTAGTGTGGTTCCTGCGATAGTTATCGGTTTGTTAGTAAGCGTATTTTGCTTTATTGCAGTAACTATAATTAAACCGAAATTAGGCTATGATGATTCTTTGGATGCTTTCGGCGTGCACTGCGTAGGCGGTATATGGGGTGCCTTAGCTACTGGTTTATTTGCTTCTAAGGCAGTGAATGCCTCAGGGGCGAACGGCTTATTTTTTGGCAATCCCAAGCAGTTTCTTGTGCAGCTTATTACTGTAGGGGTAACAGTTATTTATACAGCTGCAGCTACTTTTATTATTTATAAACTGGTAGATTTGTTTATTGGGATAAGAGTTGGTGAAAAAGAGGAGGCTATTGGGTTGGATCTCACGCAGCATCATGAGCGGGCGTATACTGTTTTAGAGTAAAATAATATAATAGGAGGTACTTATGAAATTAGTTATAGCAGTAATTCAGCCATATAAGCTTGAAAAGGTAAAAGAGGAGCTCTATGAGGTAGGAGTGAATCTTCTTACCGTAAGCGAAGTCTTGGGCCATGGCAGGCAAAAAGGAG
>JBAZGV010000003.1:7221-16193 GCA_041652675.1 Candidatus Omnitrophota bacterium | reverse complement strand
GAGAAATCTGACCGCCAGATGCTCTGGAAGGCATTTTTGAAAAAGGGAGACATTAAACACGTGCCAGAAAACCTATCTACCGTAGCCAAAGAGATTGAAGAGTTCCTTATCAAGCCGCTTAATGCATCAAGAAAACACGCGAGTTCAATGGGATATGGAAGGCTCCGGGTCCGTGGAAATGAACAAATACCATCCCACCTAGCAAAGATAAAACCTAGATAACATATTCTTGAGTTAATCCCCCAGCATTTTGTATATTAATTACTCCTTGATTAAAGATTTATATTGCCTAAAATCTATTCAGTTTAGAAAATATGATATATCCATTTGAAACTATATTAGAAATATATGTGGGAGACCTACAGGCATATTATTCGGCGCTATCCAAAGATTTCTTTATCCGAAGAAAGACTCCTAATTCAAAAGGCTCAAAGAGGTTCAAAGAAAAGTAAGGATGAACTTGTCCTGCGTCATGTAGGTTTCATAATTTTTAGAATTCACAAAGTAGTGTTTCCTGAGTTTTTCCAACGTTTTGGAGAGGATTTACTTGCAGAAGCAATTTTAATAGTCTATAGCAAGATCGAAAGTTATGATCTAGATTATTGCGATAAACAGGGCAATCCGCGTCCTGTAAGATTCGTCTCTTATATCTGGAAGCGTATTGATGGGTTTATAATTGATTACTTGAGAGAAGAAATGAAATCGTACCCTTTAAATAAAGATATAATGGATTTAACACAAGCAGAAGAAGATATAGAATTACATGATTAAGCCATTATTATCAACCGTTTGACCTTGACAAAATAAAAAAACAGTATACGTTGTACCTCAGATACACGCTTTTTTTGGGTCGAGAATTACACAAAAGGGTGGATAGGAGATATGTTGGGTGATTCTAGGGCGATTACCAAATATTTATCAGAACCTGCGGTCAAGGGAACGGTATTGGATGGCTTCGGCAATATGCTCGGTTTGGATAACCTCGCTTCCAGCCAAGTCGCTTACTGTTCGCGCTACTTTTAGGATTTTATCGTAAGCCCTTGCTGATAATCCTAATTCGGTCAATGCTAAACGCAGTAGATTTTTTTCTTCGTTTCCTAAGGAGCAATATTTCTTGATCAACCTGCCATTCATTGAGGCATTATAAAGAATCCTTCCATCCTTTCCGCCTTCGGAGGCAAAACGCCCTCTCTGTATGGCACGGGCCTTTTCAATCCTGGCCTTTATCATTATAGATGCTTCTGCTTCTTTCGTTTCAGCTAAATCTTTATATTTAACCCGGGGTAATTCAATATGAATATCAATCCGGTCTAATAATGGGCCGGATATTTTGCCTATATAATTTTCTATCTTTGTGGTATTGCAATGACAGGCCTTTTGGGGGTCTCCAAAGTACCCGCAGGGACAAGGATTAAAAGCTACGGTAAGGATGAAAGAAGCAGGAAATGACAGGCTTTTCCTGATGCGGCAGACATTTATTTTGCCATCTTCAAGAGGTTGGCGCAGCGCCTCTAGGCTTGAGCGTTGAAATTCCGGAAGTTCATCTAAGAAGAGTACTCCCCGATGCGCTAAACTTATCTCTCCGGGAGTAGGCAATGTTCCGCCTCCTGCTAAGGCTACGCTTGATATACTATGATGCGGGGCGCGGAAAGGCCGGGTTGAGACAAACCCTTCCTTATTTATTAGATTTCCGGTTACTGAATGTATTTTAGTTATTTCTAAGGATTCTTCTAAGGTAAGTTCTGGCATAATAGTGGGGATTCTTTTGGCAAGCATAGTCTTTCCGCTTCCCGGAGGCCCGATCATGGCGATATTATGCCCTCCAGCTACGGCTACTTCCAGCGCTCGCTTAGCCAGGTATTGTCCCTTTACTTCTGAAAAGTCAACATTATAGTGGTTATTCTCTTTGAATAAGCCCTCTAAATCTACCTTGAAGGGCGGTATTTGGGGATTATTTAAGAATTCTACGGCCTTTTTTAGGGTTTTAAGCGGAAATACGTTAACTCTGGAGACTATTGCTGCTTCTCTAGCGTTCTCCCAGGGGATGAGAATACTATTTATTTTAAGGTTAGCTATCTCCATGGCAATAGGTAAGATCCCTCTCCCCGGACGAAGTTGCCCGTCTAAGGAGAGTTCACCTAAAATGAAATAATTCTCCAAGTTTACTTCTCTAATCTGTTCTGAAGCAGCGAGTATTCCTATGGCTATTCCAAGGTCAAAACAAGCGCCTTCTTTGCGTACCCCTGAAGGCGCTAAACTTATAGTTATTCTCTCCGCCGGCCATTCAAACCCGGAGTTTTTAATCGCGGATTTAACCCTTTCCCTGCTTTCTCTGACCGCCGAATCAGGTAGGCCTACTACATTTACCACCGGAAGCCCGCGCGAGATATCAACCTCAATTTCTATAGGATATGCTTCGATGCCCTGCAAGCCAAAACTCAGTATTTTTGCGGTCATTTTTTTCTCCTCCTGATATAATAGACGTAGCAGGAGGGAAAATCTAACTATAATTTATTGTAATTTATCCTTTAGTAAGCAAGAAAAGCCTTGCAATTTAAGCCCCAGATTATATAATATTTCCCTATGAACAAGAGGCCACTTAAGAATATATTAATTCTTTTATTAGCCATTATCCTGGTTTTCGCGGCCTACAGGTATATTTCTTATTTAAAAAAGAATATCGAAAGCCTTGAAATTCAGAAGCAAAACCTATTGCAAGAGATAGAGAAAGAAAAAAATACCATAGAGGCGCTTAGGCTGGAGAGCAGTAATTTAAAAAGTAACTTACGGGCAGTTCATAAAAGATTGAATAAGTCATTTTCAGAGTTAAAGCTTTCAGAAAAAAGGCTCGAAGAGTTGAATTCGCGGGTCTCTCTCCTGGAAGCAGAAAATAGCGCGCTTTCGGAAGATAGGATTAAGCTTCCTAAGGCAATAATCCAAGAATTAAAGAAGCCGCAAGGATTAGAGGGTAATAGCGGGTTTTTGATCAAGTCCGGAGAGAGAAGAGCTGATTCTAAAGTAAAAATAGAAGTAGTGCCGGTTTCGGGTAGATAATATGAAAGAAACATTTATTCAGATATCCCAGAACAAAATTTTTATGACCATGGTTTCAGCTTGGTTAATTGCTCAGGCTATTAAGGTAATTACAGGAGTAATCAGCCAAAAGAAGTTTGATTTTCGCTGGATTATCGGCACAGGGGGAATGCCTTCGTCTCATGTCGCAGGTGCCTCTTGTCTAGCCTCAGCAATGGGTTTTGAGTATGGTTTTAATAGCCCTTATTTTGCTCTGGCAGCGGCTTTTGCTATTGTAGTTATGTTTGACGCCCAGGGTGTGCGCCGGGCGGCTGGAAAGCAGGCGCGGATTTTAAATAAAATAACCGAAGATATCTATTGGAAAGGTAAAGTACCCGAAGGCCGCCTGGGTGAGTTAATCGGCCATACTCCGGTTGAGGTCATTGCTGGTTTTGCGTTAGGTATTTCCATAGCGATTTTAGCCAGATAGAAGAGGAGATGAAAGTGATTAAAAGGATTCCTGTTGTATCAGCAATTATAATAATATTAGTTTCAATTATTATTTTGGCGTTTTTCTTTAAAAGGAATAATAGCGATATCTCTCTGCGGAAAACAGGCGGTTCGGCTTCTGCTTTAGTACTTTTAAATAAAGCTAAAGATTTACAAGCTAAAGGAGATTTAGCAAGCCTTAAAAATGTATATCAGCAATTAGTAAATGATTTTCCGAATCATGGCGAGGTAATGAATTGGCAGAAAAAAATAGATGATATAAATATAAAATTACTCTTTTCCTCAATTGTTACTTTTAAGAGCGTGCTTTATGAGATTAAGCCAGGAGATACGCTTGCCAAAATAGCGCGTGAATTTAAAACTACGCCTGAATTAATCAGAATAAGCAATAATTTAAGCGGGGATAAAATTATACCGGGTAGGAAGGTAAAAGTCTGGGCCGAGCCTTTCAGTGTACTTGTGGATAAATCTCAGAATATTTTGATCCTTAAAAGCGGCGAGGAGATTATAAAAACTTATATTGTATCCACAGGCAAGAATAATTCTACTCCCGTTGGTAATTTTAAGGTTACCTCTAAATTAATCAATCCTACTTGGTATAGGTCAGGTGCAGTCGTACCCTCGGGCAGCCCGGAAAATGTCCTGGGTTCACGCTGGATGGGGATTGACCTGCCGAGCTATGGCCTGCATGGGACGACTGAGCCTCAAAAACTTGGGCAACAGGTTACCCAAGGATGCGTGCGCTTGAGTAATCCTGATGTCGAGGAGCTCTATATCATTATTCCTATCGGTACAGAAGTAGTTATCGTCGACTAAATCAAATTTTTCCTATGGCCGGACTTGATTTTGAAAAACCTATTGCTGAGCTTGAAAAGAAAATTCATGAGCTTAAGCATTTTGTGGCGGACAAAAAGATCGATCTTTCTTCTGAGGTTAAAAGGCTGGAAGATAAGCTAGAGCATCTGAAGAAAGATACCTATGTTAATCTCACCCCTTGGCAAAGGGTTCAGCTCGCCCGGCATCCCAAAAGGCCCTACACGCTGGATTATATTAATCTTTTAATGACAAATTTTTTAGAGGTTCATGGAGATAGGCTTTTTTCTGATGATAAGGCGATTGTCACGGGGTTTGCGAAATTAGATAAACAAAAAGTTGTAGTTATGGGCCATCAAAAGGGCCGCGATACAAAAGAGAATCTTAGGCGTAATTTTGGTTGTGCTCATCCCGAAGGATACCGTAAAGCCTTAAGAATGATGCAGCTGGCCGAAGAATTTAATCTTCCGATTGTAATCTTTATTGATACTCCGGGTGCTTATCCGGGTATTGGGGCAGAGGAGCGCGGACAATCCCAGGCAATTGCTACAAATTTAAGAGATATGGCTTCGATCGCAACTCCAATCATTTCTATAGTTATCGGCGAAGGTGGATCAGGCGGAGCGCTAGGAGTAGGAGTCGCAGACCGCGTTTATATATTGGAAAATTCATACTATTCGGTTATATCTCCTGAAGGTTGCGCTGCTATTTTGTGGAAAGATGGTTCAAAGGCCCCTGAGGCAGCGGCAGTTTTAAAGTTAACCGGAGAAGATCTCATGAAACTTAAAGTTATAGATGGGATAATTCCTGAACCATTTGGAGGCGCGCATCGGGATCCCGAGAAGGCCGCGCAGAGTGTCAAGGAAGTACTCGTTAAAGATATTAAGGAATTAAAAAGCCTTAAAAAAGAAACTCTCCTCGCATCCAGGTATAATAAATTCCGTAAAATGGGCGTCATAGCATGATAGAACAGGAATTATTATTGCTTGGGCTTTTACGTGAAGGCCCTAAGCATGGCTATGACATTAAAGTTAAGGTTAAGCATATACTCTTCTTGTTTGCCGGAGTCCATCTCAACTCTATTTATTATCCTTTAGAAGTGCTTGAACGAAAAGGTTTGATAGCCAGAAAGATTGAGAAGATTGGCAAGAGGCCCAAGCGTATCGTCTATAGTTTAACCGCTAAAGGAATAGTCCGCTTCGATGAGTTATTAAACAGAAGCATTTTGGAGCTTAAGCGCCCTCAATTTAACCTGGATCTAAGCCTTTATTTTCTGCACTATTTAAAACCGCTCTCTGCCCGGCGCAGGCTGCGCGCAAGGCTGGGTATCTTAAATAAAATATCCTTAGGTTTAACGCAAATGTTTAAAACTGGGGTAAATAAGAAGCGGTCCTCTCTCTCCCGGATACTAGAGCATAATATAAAAATGCTTGAAGCCGAGTCGCAATTCCTCTCCGATTTAATTAAAAACCTTTAAGCGCATAGCAAGTTCGCACTTTACTTCCCTACCATTTTAATTTGACAGAAGTAAATTTATATGGCATATTATTAAGATAGTTGATATTTAATATAGTTAATAATTAAAACCTGGCAAGGAGGCGTGTATGCCTTTTCTATCTTTACCCGATTTCGCCGATAAATTAAATGAAATTATGCCTGTGTTAATGAGGGAGTTTGCCCGCGTGCAGCCAGCGGAAATCTATAAAGGCAAAGTTACTCTTCCACAGATATTGATATTACAGCATTTAGATTCCAGGGAATCGATTAAGATGACTGACATCGCTAATTTTATGAAAGTGAGTACTGCCGCAACAACAGGAATTGTAGATAGATTGGTCAAATCAGGGTACGTTTTTAGGGTTTCCGACCAAAAAGACCGGCGTATTATTAAGGTGAAGATAACTTCAAAAGGTTTAATATTAATGAAAAAGCTGGTTTATGAAAGACGCAAGCTAGCGATTAATATCTTCAGTAAAATTTCTGAAAAGGATCGACAAGATTATTTACGTATTCTTACGCGCATCAAAAATATATTATCCGGAGAATAAATTGAGGAAGGCATTCGTCTTTATAATATTAACGGTTTTCCTTTCTATTGTTTGTGCTAATGCGGAAGAGGTCAATCTTTCTTTAGATGAAGCGTTAGTAATTGCCTTAAGAGATAACCGCGAGATACTTCTTAAGGAGAGCGATTTAAAAAAGGCTAAGGCAAAGATAGCGGAAAGCCACGCGGATCTATTCCCCGCCTTAACATTTACCGGTGACTGGGCATATACAAGAGGATATTATTCTAAAGATATAAGCCAGACTGGCTCGCAGCTGGATTTAAAACAGAATCTTTATACCGGAGGCAAAACTTTCAATACGATAAAATATAATGGGTACAAATTTGAAGTTACCAGAGCGCTTCTGGATAAAGTAAAAATTGAGACGGCTTTAAATGTTAAGAAAGGTTTATTTACGCTTTTATTAGCTCAAGATTTTACTAGGCTTAATAAGATAATGCTTGATAATGGCAAAGAGCAGCTTATTTATATTAAGGAAAGATATAAATCCGGTGAAGTATCAGAATCCGAAGTTCTAAGGGCAGAGTCTTCGTTGAGCGATTTGAGCCAAGTTTATGAGTCTTCTCTGAATCAGGTAAGCCTCGCGCAAGCGGTTTTGAATAATTTATTATATCTGGATAAAGATATTAATATAAATGCCGTCGGTGAATTGAATTACGATAGCCGTGAGGCCGTTTTTGATGAAGGTTTATTAAAGGCCCTTGAGGAGAGGCCTGAGATAAGGCAGTACGCGGCGCAGCTCAAGGCGGATAAAAGCTCAATAGAGATAGCCAAGGCAGCCTCACGCCCGAATATTTACGCGTCTTGGGATTATTACAGCAGGTCACACGCGGTCACTACTACGGTTAATACCAAAGATTGGAATGATTATAATGTCCTTGGGGTTACATTCTCCTGGCCGATATTTGACGGCTGGCGGGCAAAAGCAAAAGTAGAACAGGCGGTTGTTGATTTAAGGCAGACACAGCTGCTTAAGGAAAAAGCGATAAAGGATATAATCTTAGAGTTAAAAGATGCGTATCTGGGCCTAAAAGATGCTATCTTTATGATTAAATCCAGTCAGTCGGATTTTAAAGTTTATAATGATAATTACCGGAGCGTAAAAGAGAGGTATAAGCTAGGAGAGGTAAGCTTTTTAGAGAAAAGTAATGCTGAAGTAAAGTATGAAGTTTCGCGTTTTAACCAGAATCAGGCCGCATATGACTATACAATAGCTAAGGCGAATTTCGATAAGGCAACGGGAGGTTTTTAATGAGATATAAAATTATTCTGCCCCTTTTAATTATTACTGTTATTTTATTCTCCGGCTGTCAAAGCAGAAAGACAGACGTTATCCAGAATACTATACCGGTAAAAGCCTCTAGGGTTATTCTGCAGCAATTAAATGAAACAATTGATTACGTGGGAAATATTAAGGCTCAAGATGAAGCGGTGGTTTACCCTAAAGTCAGTGGTAAGATAATTAAAAAGATTAAAGAGGATGGCAGTAAGATAGAGAAAGGCGAGGCCATTTGCTATATTGATCGCGATGAAACAGGATTAAAATTTGAAGAAGCTCCCGTGGAAAGCCCGATAAGCGGAACCGTAGGCAGGTTCTATCCGGATATCGGGGAGAATGTTACGGCACAAAGTTCGGTTGCTCTCGTTGTCAATATGGATAAAGTTAAGATTGAATTATTTGTTACAGAGAGATATCTTCCCAGGATTGCCTTAGGCCAGAATGCCTTAATAAAAGTAGATGCATGGCCGAAAGAAGAATTCATGGGTAAAGTGACAAAAATAAGCCCTGTTTTGGATCTGACTACGCGTTCTGCACCTGTTGAGATCACCCTGGAGAATCCGGAGCATCGTCTGCAAAGCGGGATGTTTGCTAGAGTTAGCCTGATTCTTTCGCAACATAAAGACGTATCAGTTATCATGAAAGAAGCTGTAATGGGTAAGGGGCCGAATACCTACATTTATGTTGTTGAGAACAACAAGGCAGTTTCTCGGAAAATCTCTCTTGGTTTACGGCAAGGCCCATATTATGAAGTTCTTGATGGGCTTAAGCCAGGGGAAGAAGTAGTTTTTATGGGCCAACAAAGGCTTTTTGACGGCGCGCAAGTTTCCGTAGAGGAGCAAAAGTGAATTTACCGGAGTTCGGAGTAAAGAAGCCTGTAACTAACCTGATGATCTTTAGCGCGATACTTATCCTGGCTTTTTATAGTATAAGCCGTTTAGGTATCGATAATCTTCCTGAGATAGAATCTCCTTCCATCAGCGTTATATCTACATATCCTGGAGCAAGCCCCGAAGACGTAGAGATAAAAGTTACCGAGGAATTGGAAAATCAGTTAGCGACTACTCCCGGCCTGGAGAAGATTACTTCAACATCATCAGAAGGGGCTTCTATTATTACTCTTAAATTTCTCTGGGGGACTAATCTCGATGAGGCTTCCAATGATGTCCGTGACCGTATTGATCTGGCTAAAAGGTATTTACCGGATATACCCGCGGAGATGGATAACCCTTATATATTTAAATTCAATACATCTAATATACCGATTATCTTTGTAGGGTTTACCGCCAAGC
>JBAZGV010000003.1:0-7211 GCA_041652675.1 Candidatus Omnitrophota bacterium | reverse complement strand
GCAGAGCTATCCTGAACTTTACGATATGATTGATCAAAGGATCGGCGATAATTTACGCCAGCTCCCCGGTGTAGGCACTGTACAGATTCAAGGTGGCGGCTTGGAGCGCCAGATTAATATCTGGGTGGAACGTTCGAAGCTGGAAGGATATGGATTATCAGCTTTAGATATTCAGGATGTATTGGCTAAAGAAAATATTACTCAGCCTGTAGGAAATTTAAAATCCGGCCTTACGGATTATCTTATTCGCCTTCCGGGTGAATTTACTTATCCGGATGAAATAAATTTAGTTATTTTGGGGAAGCGTAATGGAAATCCCGTTTATTTAAAAGATGTGGCGCGTGTCGAGGATAGCTTTAAGGAAGTAACTAGTCTTGTGCGTATTAATAGTCAACCGGGTTTGATTATGATGGTGCAGAAACAAAGCGGCGTAAATACCGTTGAGGTTGCAGAGAAAGTAAAAAAGAGGATCGCAAGCCTTAACAGTACGCTTCCCGCGGATGTGCAGATGACAGTTATTTTCGATACTTCCAAAGATATCGTTAATTCCTTAAATTCTTTGAAGTCCTCGGTTTGGTTGGGTATTATATTGGTAATTTTTGTTGTCTGGTTTTTCCTGCGTTCATTTGCGCCCAGCGCGATTATCGCTTTGACAATACCATTCTCCCTCTTAGTTACATTTATCTATCTTTTTTTAAGCGGAAAGACGATTAATACAATTAGCCTTTCTTCTGTCGCCATCGCTGCAGGTATGGTTGTTGATAATGCTATTGTTGTCGTGGATAACATTCATCGCAGGTTGAGCCGTGGCCAGCGCCCGCAGGATGCTGCTGTTTTCGGGACAAACGAAATGTTTCTTTCTATCGCCGCCTCCACATTAACTACGGTAGTTGTCTTTATGCCTTTATTATTTCTTTCCGGCGTAGTAGGTATTATGTTCGGGGAGTTAGCGGCCATTGTTACGGTTACTTTGGCTGCTTCGCTGTTTACCGCCTCCACTTTTACTCCTATGCTTTGTTCCAAGTGGCTTAGGGTAAATGGAGAAGCTAAACCTAAGAATAAATTCTTTGTTAAATTTTACGGAACCTCCGAAAGATGGTTCCAGGGCCTGGAGAGTTTCTACAGTCATTTACTCGGTTGGTCTTTAAAGCATAAGAAGTTGGTTATTGGAGGGTTCTTAGTGGCATTTGTTCTTACTCTCGGCCTTACCCGTTTTGTGGGTAATGAATTTGTCCCGGAGGAAGATACCGGTGATTTGCGCATGACCATTCATCTGCCTATCGGCACCCGGCTTGAAGAGTCGGATAAAGTGGCAAAGCGGATCGAAGAGTTATTCAAAGAGGATGTTCCTGAAAAAATATATTATTATGTAAGAAGCGGTGAAGTTTCCGGTATTGGCAGGTCTATGGGCAATGCCTCCGGGACAAATATTATTTCTGCGGGCGTAAAACTTATCGCTAAGGATAAAAGAAAACGTTCTGTTAATGATGTGGCCAAAGTAGTAAGAGACAAGATTAAGAATATTCCCGGGGTGACGAAGACAGATATATCTAGCGGTAATCCTATAAGCCGCTTGGTTACGGGGACAGGAGGTAAAACCATTCAGCTGGAGATCATAGGGCATTCTTTTGAACAGACGGATGCTTTAGCCGCGCAAATCAAAGCTATTCTGGAGAATATTCCCGGGGCCGTAGATGTGGCTGTGTCGCGCGAATCGGACAGGCCAGAGTTAAGGATAGAAGTGGACAGGGAGAAAGCCGCCATGTTCGGGCTGGATATGAATACTATCGCCAGTACCTTGAAGATATTAGTCCAGGGTTCCACGGCAACTAAATACAGGGAGAAGGGCAAGACTTATGATATCTATGTGCGCCTGGAGGATAATTCACGTACGAAGCTGGAAGATATTTATAATCTTTCTGTAGTTGTGCCTTTGCCGGAGGATAATTTAACCTCTAATGTTATACAGGCATTAACTAGCCAGAGCGGTTCAAACAGAAAGTACATCAAACTTAGTAATTTCGCCAAGATCTATGAAACCGTAGGCCCGCAAGAGGTTCAAAGACAAAACCGTGAACGGATTGTCAGAGTAGAATGTAATGCTTATCGTCGTTCATCCGGCAAAATCATTGAAGATTTGAAAAAAGAGGTAAGCAAGATTACCCTTCCTCCCGATATTATGATTAATGTCGGCGGTATTGCTGAAGAGCAGGGTAAAGCGTTTAAAGATTTATTGTCCTTATTGATTCTAGGGATTTGTCTTGTATATATGGTTATGGCTGCGCAATTTGAATCTTTGCTTGATCCATTTATCATTATGTTTGCTATTCCTTTTACTTTTATCGGAGTCATAGTGGGATTCGTAATCACCGGTACAACTTTAAGTATTATAACTTTTCTAGGCGTGGTTATGCTTATGGGTATTGTGGTCAATAATGCAATTGTTTTGATTAGTTATATTGGTATATTGCGCGCCCGCGGCGCGAATATGTTTACGGCTGTTACAACCGGTGGCCGGGATAGGTTGCGGCCGGTTTTAATGACTACGATTACTACTCTGGCAGGCCTATTGCCTCTTGCGTTTTCCCGTGGCCAAGGTTCAGAGACTTGGCAGCCTTTGGGTATTACAATGATCAGCGGGTTAGTAGTTTCAACATTAATTACTTTGCTCTTTGTTCCTACGCTTTACGCGGTATTCCATAGGAAATCAGTTCTACCGGGGGTGAATAAGAGATGAAAATGCTCATGATTGTCTATAATGAAGCGTTGGATAATGAGGTTATGGAGATATTAGAGAATTGTGTTATGAAAAACTATACCAAGGTCTCTCAGGTTTTCGGCCGCGGCGCCTCAAGCGGCA
Source organism: Candidatus Omnitrophota bacterium (assembly GCA_041652675.1). Taxonomy (GTDB): domain Bacteria; phylum Omnitrophota; class Gorgyraeia; order Gygaellales; family Profunditerraquicolaceae; genus Sherwoodlollariibacterium. The sequence goes on along the minus strand of JBAZGV010000003.1, from coordinate 4,351 downwards.
CGCATTTAGGAAATGATATTTGGCCGGGGTTGAATAATATTCTTTATGTGGTTTGTGAGGAGGCGCAGGCCAAAGAAATGCTTTCCGGAGTCAGGATTTTAAAGAGTAAAGTTGGCCACGAGGGAATCAAAGCGTTTGTTTTGCCAGTTGAAGAAGTCAGTTAATAACGACACCGTGTAATCTCCCCCTTAAAATTGAGCACCTTAAGCTTTTGTCTAGCGAAATACTTGATCGAACGCTAGTGAGATCAAGTATGAAAGCACCTTAAGCTTTGTTTTGCACCTGCCGGCCGGCAGGAAATACTTAAACGAACCGAGTAAAGAAAAGTATTGGCTTGACAGAAACCTTAGGGAATTATAAAATACTCTTTAGCATAGATAGTAAAATTTTACTATATCCTTGCACCAATTATGTTATGGCGCAGGTTAAATATGTAATTGGTGCGGGGATAAATCTCATTAACTATGGACTGGGATTCTAAAACACAAGATAAATTCAAGGTATTCATCTCGAAAATTCCCGTTTTTCACCGGCATATTACTGAAGCTGCGGTAATGAAAATGGCCGAGGAGAATGTTAGATTAAGGAATGGGCTAAAAGTGGAAGAGCAGGATGTTGTGGGTGCGTTCTTTTCTGGTGTGCCATCTCCGTTTTATAGTATGATGCTAAGGTTATTAGAGCAGACCGGATTTGACTATAAAAAATACGGTTTTCCCAGGCCTATTAGATGAAAATCGCGGTAATCGGAGCTGGCGCAATAGGCGCTTTAGTCGCGGGTTATCTTAAATTAAAGGGTGAAGATGTATTGTTAGTCGGCCGGCCCGAATCAATCCGTGCGATTAATAAAGACGGGCTTAAGATATCAGGCGTAAGAGGCAGTTTTAAGGTCGAGATACCAGCCCAGGTGGCTCTTACTTATAAACCCGAAGTTTTGATTTTGGCGACTAAGACACAGGATATTACATCCGCGTTAAAAGATAACATAGGTTTGATTCAAGATTCAATTATCCTTACTACGCAAAACGGAGTTCAGGCAGAGAAGATTGTCTCCGGTTATCTTTCTCAAGAGAAGATTATTTCCAGCATCGTGATGTTTGGTTCTACATATCTCAACCCCGGAGAAGTTGTGCATAATTTCGAAGGGAGCTGGATTTTAGGAAGCATTTTTGGGAATAGGCTTGATACTAAAGTTTTATCTTTAAGCTCAGTGCTTGACAGGGCTTTCCCCACTCTCTTAAGCGAAGATATATTGGGGATGAAATATCTAAAAATATTCGTTAACGCTAATAATTGCATCCCCGCAATATTAGGGGTAAGCATACAGGAAGCTTTCTCTGATCTGGAGATCTGTCGGGTAAGTATTAATATCTGGAGAGAGGGGCTTGAGATTGTATCAGAGTCAGGGGTAAAATTATCTTCTTTACCGGGTTTTCCGATTGAAAATATAACTAAGCTTATCTCTCTTCCCAGCGATGAAGCAGCAAAGGCATTTTCGGGTATAATGGCAAAATTAAGCAAAACTCCTCTTTACGGATCAATTCTACAGAGTATCAAGCGTGGGCGTAAATCAGAGATAGATTACATTAATGGTGAATTTGTGAATTTAGCTGAAGAAAATAAATTAAGCGCGCCGGTAAATAGTAAATTAGTGGATATGGTGCATCAGGTTGAAGAGACGGGAAAATTTTTTAGCAAAAATGATTTTTTAAATATTTTAAAAATATCCTTAAATTAAAATGAGTGAAGTAAATACGCCATTTCCTAAATTAAAACTTACAGTAACCGGAGTTTTCGGTCTTTGTTACCATGGTTATAAAGAAGGCGATGAAATAATCCTGGAAGATTTTACGCATGCGCCAAAACATTTTTGTTTAGGCCTTGCGCACGCGCTTTTCCCGGTCATTTACGCTCTAAGTTTCGGAGCGTTATTTGGTTTTCGCGATAATCAACGTTCGCTTTTAATTACTTGCCCCGACGGCGGAAAGCTGGAATTTAAAGCGGAGATTTTAGATAAGCAAGGCAATCTTCAGGTTATTCCACGCGACCCAAATCACAAAGGGCCGAAACCTAAGAAAATGATTATTGAAGTGGTTAAAGCAAAAGGTAAATGTGCTTTCGGCTATAAAATCGGCGACAAATGGGAGACGCAGGGCTTAAAATGTATCCCGGATTTTTGTGGAGCGGCATTTCATACCGCGTTCCCGGCGCTTTTTGCTTTAAATTTCGGAGCTAAATTTTTCTTTATGGAAAATCCGGATTCCATTGATACCGTGACTTGTCCCGACGGCGGAAATATTGTTTTTAAGGTTACGAGAATAGAAGAGGAGCAGGTATAATTTTATGAATAAGCGCAGAGTAGTTATTACTGGTATTGGAACGATCTCTCCTAATGGCATAGGTAAAGAAGCTGTTTGGCTCGGGATGTCGTCCGGAAAATCCGGAATCAAGTTAGTTGACGGTTTTGATGTTTCAGTTTTTAATACTAAGATTGCCGCCGAAGTTCGTGATTTTGACCCTTTTAAATTAGGCTTAACTCATGAAGAAGCGATGCGTATGGACAGGTATGTGCAATTCGGGGTAGTGGCGGGTAATATGGCCCTTAAAGACAGCGGTTTGGATCTTAAAAAAGAAGACCCTCGGCGCATCGGAGTCTGTTTGGCTAATGCTATCTGTGGGACGAAATATATGGAAGAAGAATTTGCTTTGGTAACTGAAGATGGCAAGAAGCCGATTGATCCGTCGCTGGTCCGGCCTGACCTTTATGACGCAGCCATGTTTAACACGCCCTCTATTGAATTATCTTCTAAGTATGGCTTAAAGGGGGTTTGCAATACGCTTTCTACGGGATGTACCGCCGGAACAGATTCTCTGGGTTTTGGTTTAGAGGTTATTCAGGATGGTGAACAGGATATTATGATTTGCGGCGCGGCAGAAGCTCCGATTACACCGATTACTTTTGGCGCATTTGATGTAGTTAGTGTTTTGTCCGTACGTAATGACCAGCCCGAGAAGGCTTCTCGCCCTTTTGATAATAAGCGCGACGGGTTTGTATTATCTGAAGGAGCGGGGATTCTGGTTTTGGAGGAATTGAACCATGCTTTAAAGCGTAATGCGAGAATTTATTGTGAAGTCTTAGGTTTCGGCACCAGTTGCAATGCTTTTCATATGACTGATCTTCCTTCAGACGGCCGGGCCATGGAGACATGCATTAGCCTTGCTCTAAAGGATTCCGAAGTTAGCCCGGGAGAAATAGATTATATTAATGCCCACGGTTCGTCTACGCGCATGAATGATATATTTGAGACTAGCGCATATAAAGCGATTTTTGGAGAGTACGCTTATCAGTTACCGATCAGTTCTTTTAAGTCGATGATCGGGCATCCTTTAGCCGCAGCTAACGCAATTGAGTTAACCGTGGCCAGTTTGATATTCGAAAAGAATATACTTCCTCCGACTATTAATCAGGAAGAAAAAGATCCGCAATGCGACCTGAATTATATTCCCAACGAAGCAATACAGAAGAAAGTAAATATTATTTTAAAGACAAGTAGTGGTTTTTCCGGGATTCATTCATCTTTGGTTTTGAGGAGATATAGTGGATAAAATTGCTATTACCGGCATAGGAGTAGTCTCGCCTTCAGGAATCGGCAAGCGTCAGTTCTGGGCGAATATCAAGAGCGGCCGTTCTTTTATTAAAGAGATTACTCGATTCGATGCCTCTAAATACCCTTCGCGTATTGCCGGCCAGATAGATGATCTAGATAAATACAGCCATATATCAGAAAGGCTTTTGAAGAAGATCGATACTTTTTCGCATATGGCTTTAATTGCCGCAGAGATGAGCTTGCAGGACGCGGGAATTGATATTAAAAATGAAGACCCTAACTTGGTGGGGATTTTTCTGGGCAATGCTATCGGCGGATGGCTTTACGCTGAGACCGAACTGCGTGATTTATATATTGAAGGCCGCGAAGGAGTCTCTCCTTATATGGCTTCAGCATGGTTTCCTGCCGCGCCCCAGGGACAGGTCTCCATTTATTACGGGATAAAAGGATTTTCTAAGACTGTAGTCAGCGATAGAGCGAGTTCACTTATGGCATTAGGCTATGCCAGGAAAGTCCTCGCTAAGAATAAATTAAATATGATTTTAGCCGGCGGAATGGAAGCTCCGGTTTCTCCTTACGCGTTGTTATGTTGTAATACTTATGGCTCGCTCTCTAAGAATAATTCCGACCCTAAGGCTGCTTATAGGCCTTTTGATAAGAAACGTGATGGCTGTGTAATCGGGGAAGGATCAGGGATTGTGGTTATGGAGAGTATTCCCCGCGCGAAGTCGCGAGGGGTGAAAATC
>JBAZGV010000002.1:0-25042 GCA_041652675.1 Candidatus Omnitrophota bacterium | reverse complement strand
CTAATGGTATTATTGAGTTGCGTTAATCCTTCTAAGGCGTAATATTCACATTGTACCGGAACAATAACTGAATCTGCCGCACATAAACCATTAATAGTTAAAAGCCCTAGTGACGGAGGAGAATCGATAATGATAAAATCAAATTCTGTTTTTATTTTTTCCAGGGCCCTTTTTAATCTATATTCCCTGCCTAGCGATCCAACTAATTCTACCTCTGCGCCAGTTAAGTCTAAATTAGATGGCGCAAGTACCAAATTTGGTATTGCAGTAGGCTGGAGGACATTTTGAATATCAATTTCTTCCAAAAGAACATGGTAAGTACTTTTTTTAATATCGTGCTTGTTTACGCCTATACCGCTAGTCGCGTTCGCTTGAGGATCTAAATCTACAAGCATAACTTTCTTGCCGGCAACGGCGAGAAATACAGCAATATTAATTGCTGATGTAGTTTTACCTACTCCACCCTTCTGATTACAGATTGTAATTATCTTACCCATTGCAATTCATATAGTTACAATTTGTGTCCCGTGGAACATTGCTTAATAATGCTTACGCGCACTCTTGCTAACTTAGCTCCAGGCATACCAAAAAGGCCTCTTGCTTCTTCAGAGACAATCTCTACTTTGACTTTTTTACGTGGTAGCTGTAGTTGTTGTAGAGCTTTTTTAATAGCTTCTTCTACCGTGTTCCCCTCTACCTCAATAGCCTTATCTTCTTTCATCTTGCCCTGTTCATGCGCATTTGGAATATTAACATGAGCGTGCTATTTACAAACCAATATAAGACTAATCCTGATGGCATTCGATAAAATATTAGGCCAAACATGACCGGCATAACAATAAGCATTATCTTCTGCTGTTCAGCAGAAGTACCACTAGAGGACGCCGAGGATATTTTCTGTTGCACAAACATACCTATTGCCATAATAATAGGTAAAATATTTAGATCACTGCCCAATATTGGTAAGGCCTTAGGAAAAATGATTAATCTATCTGGTTCAGAAAGGTCATTAATCCAGAGAAATTTTGCTCCTTTAAGCACTATCGAACGCATAAGTGCATTATAAAGAGCGAAAAATATAGGCATCTGAAGCAATAAGGGCAGGCATCCGCCTAATGGATTAACTTTGTGCTCTTTATATAGAGCCATTATCTCTTGATTCATTTTTTGTGGATTATCTTTATAGGCCTTACGCAACTCTTCCACTTTAGGTTGCAAAACTTGCATTTCCTTCATTGAGCGCATCTGCTTAATAGATAATGGATATAATATTAAATATACTAAAATACTTAACAAAATAATCGCTAATCCCCAGTTATGAACTATTTTATGGAGAAAGCCTAAAGCTTGCAAAAGGATTTGCGAGATAACATCAAATGTGCCATAATGAACTAATGCAGACCATGCTGGATTAATCACATTCAGTATGCTCACATCTTGCGGTCCTATATAAATATGATATAAATGTCCAATCTGCCCACCAGATGGGACATTTTCTGTTTGGACATTTAACCCAATCTCAGATTCTTGTTTGCTTAGTTTATTTACAAAAATACTGGCATTATTTACAACTGGCTCAAGAATAGCTGCAAAATACTGATCCCTAAAGCCTAAAAATTTGATACCGCTCTGCTCTGTATCCTTATTGATGCCCATATGAATAGTTTTGTCCTGCATTGCTACGGTTAGATCTTGATATCGCACTTGGGAATTTTTAGACGAAAGGTCTATAATGCCTAACAATAGAGACGTTTCTAATTTCAGCGGGACAGAGGACAAGTTTTGTATAATTATCTCTAAGTCTATGGTATAATTAGATTTATTGAACTTGAATTTCTTAGTAATCCTTCTACCAGGACTAACCGCGACAAAACTAATGCTATCTTCAGTTATCTGGCTTTTTTTAAATTCTAGTTTTGGATCGTTTAATAAAAGGCCATATTTTAAAGGGAATGAGTGATTTCCATAGCTTTTAAAAATTACCTCCTTAAGCGCTGCAAGCCTTTCATAAAAGATTACCTCTAAATTGCTCTGCTCGTACTTAACAAAACTTTCTGATTCCGGCTTCGCTAGTTGAGTCATATCAGCTAAAGGCAAAGGATTTTGCTTATTCAGCAGGGCTTCCTTTGACATAACATCTTGCACTACAACACTTTGCGGCTTTGGCATGAGAACTGACCAAATTAATAAAACTCCCAAAGATAATGCTATCGCTAAAACCATACGTTTTTCCATATTAATCCAGGGGATCATATCCATACTTACCGGAAAATGGCCGGCAAGCAGATATTCTCCTGACTCCTTTTATTAATCCTTTTAAAAATCCATATTTTATAATCGCCAGTCTCGCGTATTCGGAACAACAAGGAATAAAACGACAGGACTGGGGTAATACCCTTCTCAGAGAAAACTGATAAATCATAATCAAAAATAAGGCTGTACGCTTAAGCATTACCTGCAGAGTTTTTTCCTGCCCTTCTGCCGGCGCCGCGCTAACAGTTTACGGCCATTGCGGGTAGACATTTTACTGCGGAATCCAAGCTTCCTCTTGCCGACGATATTTGTCGGCGTAGTCAAGTTCTTCTTCATCTTTTTACTCCTAGAGTATAGTATTAATAAGAATAGTGGTTAATTATAACATAAAAGCCTGCCTCGTCAATGGTAATTTTTATTAACCCGCACGTTATGAACAAATAGACGGCAATTATCCACAGTACCGACGAAAAACGGATACAATCTCTTAGGAACTCATACTTGACCTCACTAACGTTCGGTCAAGTATTTCGCTAGACCAAAGCTTAAGGTGCTCAATTTTTTATTGACGCTTCAAAAAATTATTGTATAATAACTGGCGTTTAACTTTTTTACTTGCAACTGTTTTTGTTTCTGTTATAATTATCAACGTTGTTGATTTTTCAATCATCTGGCTACAAAATGGCATTTTGTGTGTGTATTAAAGAATAGCTAAATTACGCCTAAATATGAAGAATTATTTTCCACAGATTTATTCAAGATGTGGATAAACTGTTGATAAGATGGAGAATATGGGCTTAGCCTGGAGTCAAGCACAAGAATATTTGAAAGAACGCCTCGGCGCATCGACATTCGAGACTTGGATTGCCCCTTTAAAGGTAAAAATAAAAGGCCAAGACTGCATTGTACTGGAGGCTCCAGACACCTTCTTTAGAGATTGGGTCAAAAAAAATTACTTTGTGGACATAGAAGCTTCGGTCAAATCTGCGGGATTTTTGCAAATTAACATAGAAATTGAGGTAGGGGAAAAGTTTGAAAGCGTAGCAGAAAAAAAAGAGGTAAAAACCCCACCCGCAATAGAAAGCCGCGGCCAACAAGGTTTAAAACTCAACAGCCGTTATACTTTTGAAAATTTTGTAATTGGGCCTTCCAACCGGCACGCACACGCTTACTCTGCCGCGGTAGCAGACGCACCCGCGAAGACATATAATCCTTTGTTTATTTATGGTGGTGTCGGATTAGGAAAAACCCACTTAATTCAATCAATATGCCATAAAGTACTGGCCAATTCTAACGGAACCCTGAGGATCACCTATTTGCCTTCAGAGCAATTTACTAACGAACTGATTAATGCCATACAACATCATTCCACAACTGCCTTTAGGCAAAAATATAGGAACACCGATGTTCTGGTAATAGACGATGTGCATTTTTTCGGCGGCAAGGATTCTACTCAAGAGGAGTTTTTCAACACCTTTAACGCTCTTTACGACGCGCACAAACAAATTATTTTATCATCTGACAGGCCGCCTAAAGATATAGCGGACCTGCAAGAAAGATTAGTTTCGCGTTTTGGCTGGGGCCTAACTACCGATATTCAACCTCCGGATTTAGAAACACGCGTCGCCATATTAAAAAAGAAAATTGAGAGAGAGCCGGTTGCCGTCCCGGATGACGTAATATTTTTTATCGCCCAATTAATTAAAACCAACATCCGGGAATTAGAAGGCGCCCTGGTCAGAACCATGGCTTACTCATTAATGGAAGAGAAACCTATTACCATTGACTTAGCTAAAGAGGTTTTAAAAGATCTCCTCAAAGAGCCTAAAAAACTTATTACTATAGACTTTATTCAGCGATGTGTAGCGGAAGAATTTGGTATTTCTTTGGGAGACATAAAAGCTCGCCGGCGCAATAAAACAATAGTATTACCAAGACAAGTAGCTATGTATTTAAGTAGAAATTTAACCGATCTTTCTCTTCCTGAGATAGGGCAGTTTTTCGGCGGCAAGGACCACACAACTGTTTTACATTCGTATAATAAAATTAAAGAAGCAATCAATACTGAACCATCACTATCTGAAAAGGTAGAAAAAATTACACAAGTCATTAAACAGTAATTAAGAGGCTTATCCAAGGTTGTTTTTTGTTTTAACTATCACTTAGATAGGGGCTTACGGGGTTTTCAACAGAAAACTAAACCATTATTACTAATACTGTTTTAATATATTAAATAATAAATAGTAAGGAGAGCAAAATGAAGTTTAAAGTAGAGAAGAGTATATTAATAAACGGTATTCAAACTGTGCAAAATGTTATTGTCACTAAGAGTAGTTTACCTATATTATCCAACATTTTAATTGAAACACAACAAGACGGATTGCGCTTAACAGCTACCGATTTGGATATTGGTATAACCTGTTTAATACCTGTTAATATCCAGGAAGCAGGCGCGGTTACGGTTCCGGCTAAGAGGTTTAGTGATATTGTTAAGGAGTTACCCGGGAATAGTGTTAGCGTCTCCACTAAGAAAAATAATCAGGTAAGTATTGAGACGGATTTATGCCAATTCAAAATTATGGGCCTTGCTCGCGAAGAGTTCCCCAGGCTCCCGGAGTTTAAGGATAAGGAAGTTTTAAAATTAGAACAATCGGTTTTAAAGGAGATGTTAAACCTTACCTCTTTTTCTGTTTCCATTGACGAAACGCGGTATATATTGAACGGGATTTTATTGAAGGTTAGTAAAAATGGGCTTATTTTAGTGGCGACAGACGGTAAGCGCTTGGCAGTTGTAGAGAAAAAAATGAGTTATAGTGTCAGCCAAGAGATGAGTATTATTATTCCTATTAAAACTATCCATGAGTTAAATCGCAACCTGCGCGAAGAAGGAGAGCTGTCTATTGTTTTGGGAAGCAATCAAGCGTTGTTTGATTTAGGAAGCGTTGTGATAATTTCGCGGCTCATCGAAGGTGAGTTCCCTGATTATAAACAAGTTATACCGCCAACGACAGAAAATAAGGTGCGTGTTAATAGAGGGGATCTTTTGTTAGCTGTGAAAAGGGCGGCATTGCTCTCTACTCCTGATTACCAGGCGGTGAAGTTGGAGGTATTTAAGAATAAGCTTGTTGTCTCTAAGTCAACTCCGGATGTGGGGGAGTCGCGCGAAGAATTGGCGGTTTCGTATCAGGGTAAAGAATTAGCTATTGGTTTTAATCCAAATTACTTACTAGATGTTTTAAAAAACTTAGGAGAAGAGTCTGTAGATATAGAATTAACAGATAGTGAAAAACCGGGGGTTATACGTATTAACGGATATACTTATATTGTATTACCTATGCGCATAAGTTAAAAAGATGGAACGGATGAAGGATGTTATTGAAGATGTTATACGTAATCTAACAGCTAAAAATCCAGGGAATAAAGAGGCGGACCCGCAGGAGTGGTTAAAAAAAACCTTGACAAAGAAAGAGTTGGGGCATATAAAGTTTCATTATTTTAGAAAAGGTGTTTTAGGGGTACTTGTTGATTCCTCGGCCTGGATGTATAGTTTGAGTTTAAAAAAAGAAGCGTTGTTAAAGAAGATCAGGGAGTATAGCCCGGGGATAAAAGCAATTCGTTTAAGTATTGGAGACGTGCAATGAGTAAGGAAAAACCCACAAAAATAGCAACACCCAAAACTTACGATGCTACCAGTATTCAGGTTCTTGAGGGGATAGAAGCGGTAAGGCGCAGGCCCGCGATGTATATCGGAGACACATCTAGCCGCGGCTTGCATCATTTGGTTTACGAGGTAGTGGATAATAGTGTTGATGAGGCGCTTGCCGGCCATTGTGATACCATAAGCGTTGTAATCCGGGCGGATAATAGCGTGACAGTGGTTGATAATGGCCGCGGTATCCCCGTTGATATGCATAAAACCGAAAAAAAACCCGCGGTTGAAGTCGCCCTGACAACATTGCATGCCGGGGGAAAATTTGATCATCGTTCCTATAAGGTTTCAGGAGGGTTACACGGCGTGGGAGTTAGTTGTGTGAATGCTCTCTCTGATTGGCTTGAAGTAGAAGTTAAAAGAGATAATAAGATTTATCATCAACGTTACGAGCGAGGTAAAACCGTATCAAAACTGACCATTATCGGTAAGAGCGCTAGCACCGGCACCAAAATTACCTTTAAGCCGGACAAGACCATTTTTACTAAAACAGATTATTCATATGATACTCTCTCTCAACGTTTGAGAGAGCTGGCTTTTTTAAACAAAGGTTTAAAAATTAAATTAGAGGATGAGCGCACGGATAAAGAAGCAGTTTTTGAGTTCGCCGGAGGGATTGTTTCTTTTGTGGAATACCTTAATAAAAACAAAAATTCTTTGCATAACAAGGTAGTTTATTTTCAGAAACTTCAGGATGATATCAATGTCGAAGTTGCTTTGCAATATAATGATGGTTATGCCGAAACAATGTTTTCTTTTGCGAACAATATTAATACAATAGAAGGTGGCACACATCTCTCTGGATTTAAATCCGCGCTTACGCGCGCCATCAACCAGTATGCTAAGGGTAAAAAAATAATCAAAGACGATATTGGTATCACCGGGGATGATGTACGTGAAGGATTGACCGCGGTGATAAGCGTTCAAGTACCTAACCCGCAATTTGAAGGACAGACTAAAACCAAGTTAGGCAACTCTGAAGTTGAAGGCCTGGTGGCTTCAGAGAGCCTTAGCGCTTTAAATGGTTATTTTGAGGAAAACCCTTCCATTGCCAATAAAATTATTGATAAGGTTATTGTTGCTTCTCGGGCGCGCGAGGCGGCGCGTAAGGCGCGTGAATTAACCCGTAGAAAAGGAGCGCTTGAAGGAGCTGGCTTGCCCGGGAAACTGGCGGATTGCTCCGAACGAGACGCAGCATTATGTGAATTATATATTGTGGAAGGAGATTCAGCCGGAGGCTCGGCAAAACAAGGGCGCGATAGAAGGTTTCAGGCTATACTGCCTATAAAAGGTAAAATATTAAATGTGGAGAAATCCCGTTTGGATAAAATTTTATCTAACGAAGAGATACGTACAATAATTACGGCGCTCGGTACAGGTATAGGTGAAGAGTTTGATATAAGCAAACTACGGTATCATAAATTAGTGCTCATGGCTGATGCTGACGTCGATGGCTCACACATACGTACGCTCCTACTGACATTTTTATATCGGCAGATGCCTAAATTAATTGAAAATGGGTACGTTTTTATCGCACAGCCGCCGCTCTATAAAATCAAAAGAGGCCAGCGGGAGGAATATATTCAAACAGAACAACAGATGGATGAAATGCTTTTAGATTTAGGCAGGGAAGGGCATAAACTTATTGCGCTAAAAGATAAAAGAGAATTTACTGATAATCAATTTAAGAGCTTATTAGAAGTATTAGTTGAGCTTGAAAAGATCGGAAGAGGTTTGGGCAAAAAGGGAGTAGAAATAGCAGAATATCTTAGTTTTAGGCATAACAAGACCAAGAAAATGCCTATTTATAGGGCAAAAGTGGAGGGGTTAGCCCATTTTCTCTATTCGGATAAAGAATTGGCCGCTCTTACCAATAAAGAGGAAAAGGCCGTTGGGTGGGATGTCTTAGAATTATTTGAATCTCAGGAGGTTGAGCAGATTATAGCTAAAATAGAGAAGATTGGGTTGGATATTAACACCTATAGCCCGGGGGTGCCGCTTGAGAAAAGCTCTTCAGGTAAAGATATAATAAAGAAGCTAAAAGCCCTTTACCGGGTAACTAATGAAAAAGACCAAAAAGATTTGAACGGCCTTAAAGACATTCTAACTTATGTTAAAGAAGTGGCTAGCAAAGGTATGCATATTCAAAGGTATAAGGGTTTAGGAGAGATGAATCCTCCTCAGCTTTGGGAAACCACAATGGATCCTGAGAGGCGCACTATGTTAAAGGTCGTTCTGGAAGATGCGGTTGCAACCGATAAGATGTTCACGGTTTTAATGGGCGATCAGGTTGAGCCTAGGCGGGAATTTATTGAAAATTATGCGCATCAGGTTAAGAATCTCGATATCTAAATCTTAAATGGCACCCAAATATATCAAAGTATTTGGTGCCTATATTATGGGAGGGCATTATGCATCCTTGGGCAATTTTTGTTGAAGGTTTAAAGAATTGGCGGGTAAATTGGCGTAAACTCGCGGGGATCTACTTGTTAGTTTATATTCCTTTTACCCTAATAGACCTGTTTTGGATTTCAAAAGGAGCAAAACTGGCCTTGGTCCAACTTGCCAGCAGTCTTGTGCGTTGGGCATTGGACGCATTTGTTATGGCAAGTTTAATTTTGTCGGTTCGCGAGCAGTTAAATGCAATAGCACATAAGGCAATGGATACGATGAAAACCGCTATTAAATATTTATGGCGTTATATGTTAACTGTTTTATTATTTAGCTTGATTACCCTAGGTATTATTTTGCTGGCAGCTATTATTATGAGTTTTATCTCTGCCGCCTTTGTTAGGATGCCTAGTATAAACTTAGCTGTTTTATTGGCGGGCGCTATTGTTATAATAGCTTGTGTGGGTGCGGCGGTTTATTGCGCGTTTAGATTTTCGCTCGCCGGGATTATATGTATTATGGAAGAAGCAGGGCCGGTAAGATCGCTGAAAATTAGCCATGATTTGGTAAAAAAGAGTATCTCGCCGGTGGTCGGGGTATTCTGTTTTATTCTTTTGCCTTTCTCGTTATTGTTTATTCCGGCTCTACTCTTTAATCTGGTAATCGGCCTTCAGGGCGCAGGTGAGATTTTGTTGATTATTTATCAGGTTTTAGCAAGCGCGGTGGCAGTGCCTATGTGGGTATCTGTTATGCTGGTATTGTATAAAAAATTAAAAGAGGCAGTCAGCTAAAGATGTATACTCGTAACGAAAAAATAATCCCGATTTGCATTGAAGAAGAAGTTAAGGATGCTTACCTAAATTACGCGATGAGTGTAATTGTCGGGCGCGCGCTGCCGGATGCCAGAGACGGGCTTAAGCCCGTGCATAGAAGAATACTTTATGCTATGCAGGACCTTAATCTTGACCACTCTAAGCCATACAAAAAATGCGCCCGTATCGTCGGTGAAACTATGGGTAAGTACCATCCGCACGGAGATATGGCCATTTATGATACCCTGGTAAGAATGGCGCAAGATTTTTCTTTGCGCTATCCTTTAATTGACGGACAGGGTAACTTCGGGTCGGTTGATGGCGATGCGCCTGCCGCAATGAGGTATACCGAGGCGCGGCTTGCGGGAATTTCTGATGAAATGCTCGGTGATATTGACAAAGATACAGTGAATTTTGGCCCAAACTTTGACGCTTCCCTGAAAGAGCCGTTATTATTACCCGCGGCGCTTCCCAATCTTTTGGTGAATGGCTCCAGCGGAATTGCCGTAGGTATGGCAACGAATATACCGCCGCATAATCTCAATGAAGTAGCGGATGCGATTATCCATATATTAGATAATCCCGGAGCGGAAATTAAAGACCTGCTGCGCTATATTAAGGGCCCGGATTTTCCGACCGGGGGGTTAATTTGCGGAAAGGCAGGGATCAAGGAGGCTTATAATACCGGCCGCGGTAAGCTCACTGTTCGCGCTAAGGCGACTGTAGAGCATCAGAAGAACGGAAAAGACCTGGTCATTATTACTGAAATTCCCTATCAGGTGCAGAAATCTTCGGTTATTGAAGCCATCGCCGGTTTAGTTGATGACAAAAAGATTGAGGGTATCTCGGATATCCGTGACGAGTCGGATAAAGACGGTATGCGTATTGTAGTGGAATTGAAACGCGACATTGAGCCGCAGCTGATTTAAACCAAATTTTTAAACATACCCAGTTAGAAACCACCTTTGGCATTATCATGCTCGCCTTGGTGGAAAACCGGCCGCGGGTTTTAAATTTAAAACAGGTACTTCTTTGTTATATCGAACATCGTAAGCTCATTATCCGGCGCAGGACGCAATTTGAATTGGATAAGGCCTTGAAGCGCGCGCATATTTTAGAAGGGCTGAAAATCGCGCTTAAGTTTATTGACCGTATTATTAAGGTAATTAAAACTTCCAAGAGTGTCGAAGCCGCGAAGATAAATTTGATGAAAGAATTTGAGCTTTCCGAAATTCAATCTCAAGCAATCTTGGAGATGCAGCTGCAGCGTTTAACCGCCCTGGAACAGGACAAGCTTGAAGCAGAATACGCCGAGCTCTTAAAGAAAATTGAGTTGTGCCAGGCGATTTTGGCCTCAGAGAAGAAGATCGAAGCTATCATTAAAACAGAGTTAGAAGATTTAAAGAAAAAATACGGCGATGAACGCAGGACTGATATAGTTGATGAGGTGGAGGAATTGGCGGTAGAAGATTTTATTGCCGAGGAGGATGTTGTTGTAACTGTAAGCCATGGAGGATATATTAAGCGCCTGCCAGTTAGCGCGTATCGTAAGCAAAAACGCGGCGGCACAGGCGCGACCGGAGCAGACCTCAAAGACGAAGATTTTATCGAACATCTTTTTATTGCTTCCACCAAAGACTATCTTTTGATTTTTACCGGTAAGGGCCAGGTGCATTGGCTCAAAGTCTATGAGATACCTCAAGCTACCCGCACATCCAAGGGGAAAGCTATAATTAATCTGGTGGAGATGGAGGCAGGCGCTAAGATCAGCTCAACTATGCCGGTAAAGGAATTTGTCGGCGATAAATATCTGGTTATGGCTACTAAGTTAGGCCAGATTAAGAAGACTCGGCTTGACGCTTATGGTAATCCCAGAAAAGGCGGGATTATCGGGATTACTTTAGATAAAGATGACGAGCTAATCGGAGTAGAGATGACTGACGGCAAGCAGGAATTACTGATCGGCACTCGTCAAGGTAAGGCGATAAGATTTTCCGAGGAAAAAGTGCGCGATATGGGCAGAGGCGCGCGCGGCGTAAGGGGCATTTCTTTAGGTAAGAAAGATGAGGTTATTGATATGGTTATTCCTCAAAAGGGAGCAGCCATATTGACAGTTACTACTTTAGGTTTTGCCAAGCGCACTACTGTTGATGAATACCGGCTGACTAGCCGCGGCGGTAAAGGGGTAATTAACATAAAAGTCACAGATAAAAATGGCGAGGCAGTAAATTTAAAGACTGTAAATGATAATGATGAGCTGATGGTTATCACGCAGAACGGAATTTTCTTACGCTGCGCCATAAAAGATATTCGTGAAACCGGACGGTCTGCTCAAGGCGTGCGTTTAATAAAATTGCAGGATAAGGACCATGTTTCTTGTGTTGCTCCGGTAATTGCTGAAAGCGTAGAAGAATAATTACGACCCCATCGTCTAGCCTGGTTAGGACAAGAGCTTTTCAAGCTCTCGACACGGGTTCAAATCCCGTTGGGGTCATTGATATTAGAGGTGCCTGGTGTGCGGAATAATTGGATATATTGGGGCAAGAGAAGCGCAACCCGTACTTCTTAGCGGGATTAAGCGCCTTGAATACCGCGGGTACGATTCAAGCGGTATGGCTATAATCTTTCCCAAAAAAAACACCATTTCCATAAGGAAAACTCCCGGCAAGATAAAAGATCTAGAAAAAATCCTAAAAATAAAACCACTCTTCGGCAACACCGGTATCGCTCATAGCCGCTGGGCGACTCATGGGGCTCCCACTCAAGCTAACGCTCATCCACATGAAGACTGTAAGGGAGAGATTGCCGTGGTTCATAATGGTATTATCGAGAATCACGAGGCTTTAAAAGCGCAATTAATTAAAGAAGGCCATAAATTCCGCAGCCATACAGATACCGAAGTGATTGCGCATCTTATAGAAAAGTTTTATCAAGAAATTCCGATAGAAGGTGCTGTTGCCAGAGCGCTTAAATTGTTGGTAGGTTCTTTTGCTATCGGGGTAATTTCCGCTAAAGAGCCTAATAAATTAGTTGGTGCGCGTTCCGGCAGCCCATTAATTGTCGGAATAGGGGAAAATGAAAATTTTCTTGCTTCAGATGCCCCGGCGATTTTAGAATTGACCAAGGATGTTATTTTTTTAGGTGAGAATGAACTGGTAGTTTTATCAAGGGACAGTTTTAAGATAGCGGATTTTGAAGGAAAAACAATTTTTAAGAAATCAGTACGTATTAATTGGGATATAGCGCAGGCGCAGAAAAACGGATTTAAACATTTTATGCTCAAGGAGATCAATGAGCAGCCTAAGATCTTGGAGAATATATTAAATATAAGGATAGAAAAAAAATCCGGGCAGGTTATTTTTAAGGAACAAAATGTTCCGGTAGAAAAACTAAAAATAATCAAAAACATTTTTATCATTGCCTGTGGCACGGCGTATCACGCGGGGTTAGTAGGTAAATATGCCTTAGAATCAATCTGTGCTATTCCAACACATATAGATGTTTCAAGCGAATTCCGTTATCGGGATCTTTTAATCGGCCCGGAGACTTTAGTCGTGGCGATAAGCCAGTCTGGGGAAACTGCCGATACCTTGGCTGGTGCGCGCGAAGCGCGCAAGCGCGGGGCATCCGTAATCTCAATTTGTAATGTTTTAGGCTCTACCTTAACCCGTGAATCTGACGGGATAATTTATACCTATGCTGGGCCTGAAATAGGGGTCGCTTCTACTAAAGCGTATACCGCGCAATTAGTCGCGTTATATTTATTTGCTTTTTATCTTGCCCAAATACGCGGCACGCTCTCTGGATTCAAGGTTAATAAATATCTCGGTGAATTACGGAAAATACCCAAACAGATGGGCCAGATATTAAAGGAGCAAGGGGCTATAGCGAAAGTCAGTCGTAAGTATTCACATTTCGGCTCATTTTTATACTTAGGCAGGAATATTAATTACCCTTCGGCTTTGGAAGGCGCGCTAAAACTAAAAGAGATATCCTATATTCCTGCTGAAGGTTATGCTGCCGGCGAGATGAAGCACGGCCCGATTGCTTTGATTGACGAATACCGTGCGGTAGTTTGTATTGCTGTCCGTTCGAAAGTTTATGAAAAAATGGTCTCTAATATTCAGGAAATACGTTCCCGTAAAGGCAAGATTATCGTTATAGCCAGTGAAGGGGATAAGGAGATTAAAGCTTTAGTGCGGGAGGTCATTTATATTCCTAAGCAGGATGAAATATTTTCTCCGCTTTTAGTTGCTTTGCCTTTACAATTGCTCGCATATCATATTGCAGTTAAGCGCGGTTGCGATGTTGACCAGCCGCGTAATTTAGCCAAGTCCGTTACGGTTGAATAATGCTATATATAGTTGCCACCCCAATAGGCAATCTTAAAGATATAACACTTCGGGCTATAGAAGTATTAAAATCCGTAGATTTAATTGCCTGTGAGGATACACGCCACACCAAAATCCTCCTTAATCATTACGATATCCATAAGCCAACGACAAGTTTTTTTCAACAGAATAGGCTTACCAAGGGCGAGTATATTTTGGGGTTGTTAAAAGACGGTAAAAATATTGCCCTTGTCTCTGATGCCGGCACCCCCGGCATACTTGACCCGGGGTATAATTTAATTAATTTAGCTATAAAAAATAATATCGCGATAACGGTAATCCCGGGAGCCACTGCTTTTGTAAACGCTTTGGTACTTTCAGGAAAGCCTGCGCATGAATTTATTTTTGTTGGATTCCTGCCTAACCGGTCTGGCGCGCGGGTAAACCGGCTCAAGGAATTGGCCCAAGAGAGGCGTACAATTATTCTCTATGAATCTTGCCACCGTATTTTGGCGGCTTTAGAAGATATCCACGCGGTATTTGGAGAAAAAGAAATAGCGGTAATCAGGGAACTAACAAAAAAATTTGAAGAAATCAAACGGGATAAAGCTATCCGGATTATAGAGTATTTTAAACAAACAAAGCCGCGCGGGGAGTTTGTTGTAATTATTTGATTCACCTTGACAATTGCGCCAGTGATGTTATAATTAAGCAATTAGATAAAGGGCCTTTAAGCCCAGCTCTGTGAAGCTGGCAAGGTAAATATAATGCAAGAGAGAATAATAAAAATATCACCCTTGGCAAGAAAAGCCAGGGGTATTTTTTTAATGAGGTAGCAGATGAAAGAAAAGGTTAAAATTTTAGATAAAGAGGGAGTTGCGCGGGCAATTACGCGTATTGCTCATGAAATTCTTGAGAAAAACAAGAGTACGGAATTCCTTTGCCTTATAGGCATAAGAAATCGCGGGGTATACCTTGCCCAGCGCCTCGCGGAGCGCATCAAAAATATTGAAGGAGCCGGTGTTTTAAGCGGAGCCCTGGATATAACTTTATACCGTGATGATTTAGCTTTAGTCTCCGGCCAACCTTTAGTGCGTAAAACTGAAATAGATTTTGATATTAATGGAAAAAATCTTGTTTTAGTAGATGATGTTTTATTCACGGGAAGAACGATAAGGGCCGCGCTTGACGCTTTGATTGATTTCGGCAGGCCAAAGTCCATCCAATTAGCGGTTTTAGTGGACCGGGGGCACAGGGAATTGCCAATTCGCGCGGATTATGCCGGAAAGAATATCCCTACATCTAAGGATGAATCCGTAGAGGTCAGGTTAGAGGAAACAGATGGCGTGGACGAAGTAGTTATTATTAATAAAGAGATAAAATGACTTGGATAAGAAAAGATTTGCTGGGGTTGGAAGAGCTAAATAAGGAAGAATTAGAGTTAATCCTCTCTACTGCTGAATCATTTAAAGAAGTATCCAGCCGGGAGATAAAAAAAGTTCCCGCATTACGCGGTAAGACTGTAGTAAACTTATTTTATGAACCTTCTACGCGCACGCGCGTCTCCTTCGAAGTGGCCGCTAAAAGGCTGTCCGCGGATGTAATTAATATCGCTACCGAAACCTCCAGTGTCAAAAAAGGAGAAACCCTGATTGATACCGGTAAAAATATTGAAGCCTTGAAAGCTGATATTATTGTTATGCGCCATAACGCTTCCGGGGCTGCGGCAATGCTTGCCCGTAACTTGCATATTAGCGTGGTTAATGCTGGAGATGGTTGGCATGAACATCCTACGCAGGCGCTGCTGGATATATTTACATTAAAAGAGAAGTTAGGCAGAATTGAAGGTTTAAACGTGAGTATCGTAGGCGACATCGCGCATTCACGGGTAGCCCGTTCGAATATTTGGGGCTTGCTTAAATTAGGCGCTAAGGTAACTTTATGCGCGCCTAAAATACTTATTCCTGTGGGGATAGAAGATATGGGCGTAGTTGTAACTAATGAGATAGAAGAAGCTTTAGCGAAGGCAGACGCGGTGAATGTTCTGCGCATGCAATTTGAGCGGGACGGAGAAACAGCTTTTCCTAAGCAGTTGGAATACTTTAAGCAATTTGGTATTACAGTTGATAGGTTAAAGAAAGCGAAGAGGGGCATTATAGTCATGCATCCCGGGCCGATTAACCGCGGGATTGAGATGTCAAGTGAAGTTGCCGACGGCGTTAATTCAGTGATTTTAGAACAGGTGACTAATGGAATCGCTGTGCGCATGGCGGTATTATTTTTAGTGGCACAGACACAGGACAAATTAGCCAATATTTAGAAAGATGAACCCCCGCACCTTCTAAAATATTCATAATTAAATATTTAAAGGTGAGGGGTAATGAATTGAGGGAAGGTGCGGGGGTGAAAATACTAATTAAGAACGGGCGTGTTATAGATCCGGTAAACAACTTAGATGAAGTCAGTGATATTTTAATTGATGGTTCCAAAATATCTAAAGTCGCAAAAAATATTAAGGCAGGCGCGGATAACATAATTGAGGCAGGCGGTAAAATTGTGATCCCCGGTTGTGTTGATATGCATGTGCATTTAAGGGAACCGGGTAGAGAAGATAAGGAGACTATCTGTAGCGCGACCAAAGCCGCTCTGCACGGCGGAGTTACCACTCTTTTAGCGATGCCTAATACTGATCCGGCGATTGATTCCATAGAGAATATCAAATTTTTAAAAGACGCGATATCTAAAAGCGCTAAGGCAAATGTTTTCATTTGCGCGGCTATTACTAAACTCCGCCAAGGCAAGGAATTAGTTGATGTTGCCGGGCTTAAGAAAAATGGGGCGGTGGCCATCTCTGATGATGGGGCATCGGTTGATTCAGAGGAACTAATGTTAGAGGCCTTAGAATGCGCGCAAAAGGCAAAAATTCCGGTTATCTGCCATTCTGAAGATAAGAAATTATCAGACTCCGGGGTAGTGAACTTGGGTTTTACTTCTACCCGCTTAGGTTTAAAGGGAATATCTAAAGAATCGGAATATAAAAGAGTTGCCCGGGATATTGCGTTAGCGGAAAAAACAGGCGCGGCTATGCATATCGCGCACGTAAGCTGTAAAGAGTCGTTAGAGATAATCGCCCGCGCTAAGAAAGAGGGAGTTAAGTTAACCTGTGAAACCGCACCGCACTATTTTACATTTAATGAAGAGATGGTTCTAGGGTTTGATACAAATTTTAAAATGAATCCTCCCTTGCGTAGCAAGGAAGATGTTGAAGCGATAAGGGCGGGCTTAGCAAACGGGACAATTGATGTTATTGCTTCGGATCACGCCCCACATACGGAGAATGAAAAAGAGATAGAGTTTGAGCGAGCGGAATTCGGAGTAACCGGATTAGAGACGGAATTAGCGGTTGCGATCACAGAGTTAATCGGAAGAGGTATTTTAAGTTGGAGCGGCCTTGTGGAAAAGATGGCAATTAACCCCAGCCGCATTTTAGGCATAGATAAGGGCTGCCTCAGTATAGGTAAAGACGCGGATATAGTTATAGTCTCTGCGGAAAAAGAATGGATAGTCAAGGAGGAGAATTTTTTATCAAAGTCCAAAAACTCAAGTTTTATCAACAAAACCCTCAAAGGTTTTGTTGAATATACAATCTGCCAGGGGAAAGTTAATAAATGGAATTCATAGCCGATTTTCACATTCATTCTAAATACTCCCGAGCCACCAGCCGCAATATGGATGTAAAAAACTTAAGCGAGTGGGCTAAGCTTAAGGGTATCACTCTAATGGGTACCGGAGATTTTACGCACCATTTATGGCTCGAGGAATTGAAAAATAATTTAGAAGATTGCGCTAACGGTTTATATAAATACAATGGTATTAATTTTATTTTAACCGCGGAAATAAGCAGTATTTACTCTAAAAAAGGCAAGACCTATAGGATTCACAATCTAATTTTCGCTCCTTCTTTTAAAATCGTAGATCAGATTAATGATAAGCTAGGGCGTATAGGTAACCTGGCTTCCGACGGTAGGCCGATTCTGGGGTTAGATGCCGCAGAGTTGGCGCGCATTGTCTTTGATATTGACGAAAATTGTATGATTGTCCCCGGGCATATTTGGACCCCTTGGTTCAGTTTATTTGGTTCGATGTCCGGATTTGACAGAATTGAAGATTGTTTTGAGGAGCAAACGCCAAAGATTTTTGCCTTGGAGACCGGGCTTTCATCTGATCCGGCAATGAACTGGCGCATAAGCGCGTTGGATAAGTTCACGCTTATCTCTAATAGCGATTCGCATTCACCGCAAAAGATCGGGCGGGAAGCGAATGTATTTAATTGTGAATTAGATTACCAAACTATACGTGAGGTATTAAAGACAAAAGACAGGAAAAGGCTTCTTTATACGATAGAATTTTTTCCTGAAGAAGGCAAATATCATTATGATGGCCATAGGCTTTGCAAAATAAGGTGGTCACCAAAAGAAACAAAAGAGCATAATGGCATATGCACTCTCTGCGGTAAGTTAGTTACTATCGGCGTGGTAAACCGTGTAGAAAAGTTAGCAGACAGGCCAGAAGGTTTTAAGCCGGATAATTCCATACCTTTTAAACATCTTATTCCTTTGGAAGAAATAATAGCCGACGCAAAAGGCGTAGGTAAGGGGTCTGTCGGAGTAGAGAGGGATTATCATAGTTACTTATCTAAATTCGGAACAGAGTTTGATATATTAATGCGCGCGCCAAAAGATGATCTTTTAAAAGGATTGCCGCCAAAAGTTGCCGAAGGAGTTTTGAGTGTGCGTGAAGGTAGAGTTAATCTCCTAGCCGGATTTGATGGTGAATATGGGACGATCTCTATATTAGGCGAAGACGAAGCTAAAAAGAATAAAGAAGAACAGCTGAATTTATTTTAGGCCCCTGTAGCGCAATGGATAGCGCATTAGCCTCCGAAGCTAGTGGTACAGGTTCGACTCCTGTCAGGGGCAGATTTAAGGGTATAAGTGGAGTATTTTACCTATAGAATAGGCAGAATAAAGGCAAAAGTGGAGGGATAGTAATGAAGGGAATACTTATGCTTGAAGATGGAAAGAGTTTTCTGGGTGAAGTTGAGGGTTTAAAAGGCGAAAGAACTGGAGAGGCGATAATGAATACTGCAGTAGTCGGCTATCAGGAGATGATCACTGACCCGGCTAACGCGGGAAAGATCTTAGTTTTGGCCTATCCTTTAATCGGTAATTATGGTTGTGCCCCAAAATTTAACGAATCAAGCAATGTTTGGTTGGCTGGTTTAATTATCAAAGAGAAGTCGCGCGTATTCTCTAATTGGCAGGCTAAAGAGAGTTTTGATGATTTTATTAAAAGGCATAATCTTATTACTCTGTCCGGAGTAGATACGCGTACGTTGGCAGTGCATTTAAGGCAAAAAGGTTCTATGTTAGGAATAGTCTCCACGGATTGTTTTGAAACAAAAGAGCTCCTTGCTAAGATCCAAGCTTTTCGTAAAAATAAGCCCGCGGAGGTGCTTGCCAAAATTTCTATTGAAAAAAAGAAAGAGCTAGGGGTGAGGGGTAAGAAAAAAGTCGCGATTTTAGATCTTGGCCTAACCAATAGCATTATCCGCCAGTTGGAGCCTTTGGGGCTCTCATTAACAATTCTCCCCTATAACACGAACGCGGAAGATATCTTAAAACTGAAACCCGCGGGTTTAATTATATCAGACGGCCCGGAAGAGGCGCCGGAATTAGAGGAGGTTGCCAAAAATTTAAAGCCATTAATCGGCAAAATACCCATTCTTGGCATAGCCACGGGAAATTTAGTTTTAGCCGGCACTTTGGGTGTGAAAACTCATAAATTAAAAACAGGCCATCGCGGCGTAAACTATCCGGTGCAGAATCCCGCTGTTTTTAAAGGAGAGATTACCGCGCAGAATCATGCCTATGTAATAGATGCTGCTTCGTTGCTTAAGATTAAAGAGATAAAAATCACCGGTTATAATTTAAATGACCGTACTCTGGAAGAGTTTGAGAGCAAGAAATTAAAGATTTTAGGGATACAGTATTTACCGGTTTGCCCGGGGTTCAAAGAAGTTAATAATGTCTTTAGAAGATTCATGAAAATGCTACTGAGCCATTAATAAGAAGGAGTTAATTTATGCCGCGCAGAAAAGATATTAAAAAAGTTTTAATGATTGGTTCCGGGCCTATCGTCATAGGGCAAGCCTGCGAATTTGATTATTCCGGTTCTCAGGCCTGCAAGGCGTTAAGGGAAGAGGGGTATTTTACCATACTTATTAATTCTAACCCGGCAACTATTATGACTGATCCCGGATTAGCGGATGTTACTTATATTGAGCCTCTTACCGTCGAGATTGTAACTAAGATTATAGCTCGGGAGCGGCCGGACGCGATACTGCCGACTTTAGGAGGGCAGACAGGCTTAAATCTCGCCTTCTTTTTAATGAAACAGGGTATTTTAAAGAAGTATGGGGTAGAATCTATCGGCGCTTCGGTAAACGCGATATCTTGCGCCGAGGATAGGGAACTTTTTAAAAAAGCGATGCAGGAGATAGGTGTTGATGTGCCCAAAAGCGGCATAGCTACTTTTTTAGAAGAAGGAATGAAGATTGGTTTAATGATAGGCTTTCCGTTAATTTTAAGGCCGGCCTATACTTTAGGAGGAAGCGGAGGGTCAATTGCTTACAATCACGAGGAACTTGAAAAGTTTTTGGTTAAGGGCTTGGAAGCCAGCCCGGTGCATCAAATTTTGGTTGAACAGTCAGTCTTAGGCTGGAAGGAGATTGAATTTGAGGTTATGCGTGATTGCGTGGATAACGTAATTATGATCACTTCTATGGAGAATGTGGATCCAATGGGCGTGCATACCGGAGATAGTATTGTGGTTGCTCCCGCGCAGACTTTGACCGCGGAGGAGTATAATAATTTCGTGAATTTATCCAAGAAGATTATCCGCAGGATTGGCATTACCGGAGGAGGCGCGAATATTCAGTTTGCCCAGAATCCTGATAACGGCCGCATTGTAATCATTGAAGTTAATCCAAGGCTTTCCCGTTCATCAGCTTTAGCTTCTAAGGCAACCGGTTTTCCAATCGCGCGCGTAGCCACAAAATTAGCAGTTGGGTTTACCCTCCCTGAAGTAATGAACCAGATTACGGGCAAGACCGCGTCGTTCTTTGAGCCTACGGTTGATTATTGTGTATTTAAAATTTGCCGTTTTACTTTTGAAAAGTTCCCTCGCGCGGAGCGCATTCTTAATACATCGATGAAGGCAGTTGGAGAGGCAATGTCTATCGGGAGGAACTTTAAGGAGGCTTTTCAGAAAGGCATTCGTTCTATTGAGATATCGCGTTTTGGCTTTGGCGCGGATGGTAAAGATAAAATCACCGATGAACAGCTGAAGAAAGCCGATAATTCTCTGGTTAAGTTGATCCGCGATAAGATCCGCATGCCTAACGACGAGAGGATCTTTTATATTCGTTACGCGCTTAAAGCAGGTTTATCCGTGGATGAAATCTACGCATTATCGCATATTGACCGTTGGTTTATTGATAATATGAAGGAGTTGGTTGAAGTTGAGGGAAAGATAATGAAATACAGAAATAACAAACCCGAAGAAGAGATAAAATTGCCCCTTGAACTGTTAAAGGCTGCTAAGGAGAATGGCTTTTCTGACCGGCAGCTCGCGTTTATGTTAAATTCCAAGGAGGATAAAGTGCGGGAATCGCGCAAGAAACAAAATATAAAAGCAGTATATAAGTTAGTTGATACATGCGCCGGCGAAGTCGCGGCTAAGCAGCCATACTATTATTCTACTTACGAAACAGCTGATGAGGCTAGGCCAAGCAAGAATAAAAAAGTGGTGATTTTAGGCGGTGGCCCTAACCGCATCGGGCAGGGTATTGAATTTGACTATTGTTGTTGCCACGCGGCCTATGCTTTAAAAGATGAAGGCGTTGATAGTATTATGGTTAATTGTAACCCAGAGACTGTCTCGACAGACTATGATACTTCTGATAGGCTATATTTTGAGCCGCTTACTTTCGAAGATATTATGAATATCGTTGAGCTTGAAAAACCTATGGGTGTAATTGTGCAGTTTGGCGGGCAAACACCATTAAACTTAGCTGTATCATTACGTAAGGCAGGGGTTAATCTTTTAGGGACTTCAGCTGAGAGCATTGATATTGCCGAAGACCGTAAGCGTTTTAAGCAGATGCTCCATAAATTAAATCTTCTGCAGCCTGAAAATGGCACCGTTTTTAATTTTGAAGAAGCGAAAGAAGTAGCTAAGAAAATAGGTTATCCTGTATTAGTCAGGCCTTCCTATGTCCTAGGTGGGCGGGCTATGGAGATAGCTTATGATGAAAGCGCTCTGGAGCAATTTATAAAAGAGGCGGCCGAAGTTTCTGGCGAGCATCCGGTGTTAATTGATAAGTTCTTAGAGGATGCCATCGAGGTTGATGTGGATTTAATCGGCGATGGCGAATCGTTCGTTGTCGGCGGAATATTGGAGCATATTGAATATGCCGGAGTTCATTCAGGAGACGCGGCCATGTCTCTTCCCACATATACTTTATCAGAGGATATCCTGCATAAGATACGCCTTGCGACACAAGAGATGGCTAAAGAATTAAATGTCGTGGGTTTAATGAATGTGCAGTATGCGGTCAAAGATGACAAGGTCTATATACTAGAGGTAAATCCACGGGCGTCTCGAACCGTGCCTTTTGTCTCAAAAGCGATAGGCGTACCGTTAGCCAAGCTGGCTACTAAGGTTATGTTGGGTAAAAAACTCAAGGATTTAGGTTTTACCAAAGAGATTATACCTAAATATTTCGCAATCAAAGAGTCGGTATTTCCTTTTAACCGCTTTCCCGGGGTAGATGTTATTTTAGGGCCTGAGATGAAATCCACCGGAGAAGTTATGGGGATAGATAAAGATTTTGGTTTGGCTTATATTAAGAGCCAGCTTGCTGCGGGCCAGAAACTGCCCAAGAAAGGCAATGTGTTTATTTCTGTGCGCGATAGAGACAAGCGGCAGGTGCTTTTTATCGCTAAGAAGCTGGAAGATTTAGGGTTTAATATCTATGCTACTATTGGTACAGCCGAAGCCCTGGAGAAAAACAATATTAAGGTTACGGTATTGCCTAAAATTGCCGAGGGAAGGCCGAATATTTTGGATTTAATGAAGGATGGAAAGATACAATTAGTGATTAATACCCCTTCAGGTAGAATTCCTCGTCAGGATGAAGTGAGAATCCGTTCACAGGTAATACTATATAATATACCCTATATTACAAGCATATCCGCGGCTTCGGCCACAGTAAGCGGCATGGAGATATTATTAAAGAAGGGTTTAAATGTTAAGTCTTTGCAGTCATACCACAAAGGTATAAAAAAACCGTAAAGGGGCGATGATGCCGGAACTACCGGAAGTTGAGACTATAAAACGTGATTTAGAAAAAGTTATTATAGGGAAAAAGATCAGCGAAGTTTGCGTTTATAACTCTAAAGTAATTCGCGAACCTTCTTTGCAAAAATTTAAACAGGGATTAAGCGGGGTAAGGATTAATAAGGTTTTGCGCTGCGCAAAGGTTCTGGTTCTGGAATTATCCAGCGCTAAATCTTTGGTTATTCATTTGAAGATGACCGGCCAGCTTGTTTATCCGGGGAAGGGCAAGAACGCGAGAGTAATCTTTCATTTATCCGACGGCAAGAGCCTGGATTTTAATGATCAGAGGTTATTCGGCGAGCTTAGGCTCCTGGATAACTGGAGAGAGTTTAAGTTTATCCGAAATTTGGGCCCCGAGCCAAAAGATTTAACCTTGAATAAATTTAAAGATATGCTGGCTGTGAAAAAAACTAAAATCAAGCCATTGCTTATGGACCAAAAATTTATTTCCGGTATTGGCAATCTTTATGCTGCAGAAATCCTATTTCGTGCTAAAATTAATCCAGAGCGTAAAGCAAGCGAACTTTTAAACAGAGAGAAAGAGCTTTTATTTAACTCAATGCAGGATATTTTGGCCGAAGCTATAAGCTATGGCGGCTCTTCCGTAGATGATTATGTGAGGGTATCCGGAGAAAAAGGGAAATATATAAAGTATCACAAAGTTTATGGCCGTGAAGGCAAGCCTTGTTTTGCCTGTAAGGCTCTGATAAAAAGGAATGTTTTGGGAGGGAGAGGCACTTATTTTTGCCCTAAGTGCCAAAAATAAATATGAAAAAACGGCTTAAAATTAACGGTTTGGTTATGTTTTTAGCTACAATTTTTCTCGCGTCCTTCCCCGCGGTATTTTTGCGCAAAGATATTACCGGCTCTTCGGATAATATCGCGGAGGTCTTGGGGATTGCCCTGATTCTTTTAGGGCAATTAATACGGGTATCTGCCCGGGGTTTTAAAGCCGAACATTCCAAGAATGGCAATGTTTTGATCAAGGGCGGGCCCTATTCTTTAGTGCGTAACCCTATGTATCTCGGTATATTTTTAATCGGTTTAGGCGTCGTGCTTATGCTTTTTAAGTGGTGGGTAGTAGCTATTTTTATAGTATTCTTTATTATTCGTTACATATTATTAATATATCAAGAGGAGAAAAAGTTAAAATCTTTATTTCCTGAGAGCTACTCTGTTTATTGCAAAGAGGTTCCGCGGCGTATATGCCCTTCAATAAATGCGCTTTTAGAGAGAGATATCTGCGAGTATATCCCTTTAAAACTAAAGTGGATAAAGAAGGAGATCGGCGCTATTATTATAGTTTTGTTCTTGGTTCTTTTGGTAGAATCCTGGGAAGGTATTAAATATGGCGGGATTAAAGAATATTTAAAAGAATTAACAGGTATCTCCGCGGTTATTTTCTTATTTATATGTTTAACCGGGTATTTAAGTTGGTGTACGTTTAATCAGAATGATTCAAACAAAAAATAAGATACTCTATAATAAGAAGTTCAGGGGAAATTATTGGCATTGTATTTTTGAAGCTCCTCTTATGGCTAAAAGAGCCAAACCCGGGCAATTTTTAAATATAAAATTATCCGATGGTTTTAAGCCGTTCTTAAGGAGGCCATTTAGCATACATAAGGTCTCTGGGGGTACATTAGAGATTCTATATGAAGTTTTAGGCGAGGGGACAAGAATTCTTGCCGGCAGGAAAAGAGGCGAGTATTTAGATATCATCGGCCCGTTAGGAAATGGGTTTGATCATCATCGGGCCGGGAAGCCTTCTAACCAGATAGCTATTTTAGTTGCCGGAGGTATAGGCGTTGCGCCGTTACTTTTTCTATCTGAAAAAATTAAAGCAAAAAATAAGATTGTTTTAATCGGCGCAAGGGCAAAGAAACAGGTTCTCTGTGAAAAAGAGTTTAGGAATTCGGGTTGTGATGTTAGAATAGCGACAGATGACGGTTCAGCCGGATTTAACGGTAGAGTGACAGATTTATTGGTAAATTTGCTACCAACTATGAGCAATGAGCTATCAGCTATTTACGCCTGCGGCCCAAAACCTATGCTCAAGGCTGTATGTGATATTACCAAGAAGA
>JBAZGV010000001.1:2273-25481 GCA_041652675.1 Candidatus Omnitrophota bacterium | reverse complement strand
TACAACGCACGGTCGGAAGAGTTAATAATCCGGACAACGAGCATACTTTCAGTGAGTTAGGTATTGATATCCCGGTTGATTCCACTAAAATAATCGCCAAGATTATTGAAGAAGAGGTTTCTTTCTCGGATTTCGTCAATCTTATGAGTTTCAAGCGCGGTAAACTTGCTATTGTGCGCGTGGATTTGCCTGAAGACTCCCCGGTAATTAATAAAGAGATTAAAGATATTATACTTCCTAAAGATTCGGTTTTAGTGTCAATTTTAAGGGGTGAAGAGGTTATTGTCCCCAAGGGCGATACTATGCTTAAGCCCGGAGATGATGTAGTGGCTTTAACGCTCATTGGGAATGAGCCGCAGCTCTTAAATTTACTGGCAGGAAAATTATGATTAAAATAAAGCTACCATTGAATATTATGTCAGGCATATTTACGGAAATATTATACGCTCTCTTTATAATATTCGTGGCATTCCTGATTTGTTTTCTGTTTAGTTTTAAAATATGATTATAAAACCAACGATACAAGATGTTAAGGCCATAGGTTATTACTTGGGCAAAATAATTTTAGGCCTTGCCTTAACCATGATTATACCTATATTCATAGGCTTAGCCGCGAGAGAGGTAAACCCTACCCTAGATTTCTTAATTGGTTTGGAGGTAAGTTTAATTTTTGGCCTTATTCTGATTAAGGTATGTTATACCGAGCGTGAACTTAATTGGATGCAGGGAATGATTGTAGTCTCCCTCTCGTGGATTGCGGCAATGTTTTTAGGCGCTATCCCAATGTACTTGAGCGGGCATTGGATATCTTATCTTGATGCCTGCTTTGATTCTATGTCCGGATTTGCTACTACCGGATTAGCCCTGGTGCAGAATTTAGATCATATCTCTCTAGCGCATAATTTCTGGCGCCACTTGATTATGTTTATCGGCGGACAAGGGATCGTAATTATCGCCCTTTCTTTTTTTGTTAAGGGAGCGTCCGGAGCGTTTAAATTATATGTCGGTGAGGCCCGCGATGAAAAGATTATGCCTAATGTTGTGCATACTTCAAGGTTTATATGGTTGGTAGGCCTCGTCTATTTAGTGTTAGGGACTTTTGTTTTAGGAGTGGTTGGAAGCTTAGGCGGGATGAAACCTTTTAATGCTATTTTTCATGGCGCTTGCGTATTTATGGCTGCTTTTGACACCGGAGGCTTTGCTCCCCAGTCACAGAATATACTTTACTATCATTCTTTTGCCTTTGAAATCGTAACCATTGTGATTATGATCTTGGGTGCGATTAATTTTAAACTACATTATCATATTTGGATGGGTAATCGCAAGGAGGTAATGAAAAATTTAGAGGCGGTAACCCTTTTTATCACGGTTTTAACTACATTCTGCATTACTGCCATAGGGTTAACTCAGGCAGGGATCTATCCTAAGGCCGTTATGCTTTTCCGCAAGGGTTTTTATCAGCTTATCTCCGGGCATACCGGGACGGGTTTTCAGACTATTAATGCTCAGCAGCTTGTAAGTGAATGGAACAATCTGGCGTTGGTGGGAGTTGTTTTAGCTATGGGTTTGGGAGGCGCCGTATGTTCTACCACCGGAGCGATTAAGATGTTAAGGATTGGCATAATCTTTAAAGCATTCGTAGAAGATATTAAAAGAATAATCCTTCCGGAGAGAGCAATCATAGTGCAGAAATTTCATCATATTAAAGAGATATTTTTAGAGGATAAGCAGGTTAGGAGCGCGCTTTTGATTACTTTAGCATATTTAATCCTGTACGGAATTGGGGCGTGTGCGGGTATGTTTTATGGATATCCGTTTTTGAACTCTTTATTTGAATCTACATCAGCCGCGGCAAATGTTGGGCTATCTTGCGGCATAACTTCGCCCGCTATGCCGGCAGGATTAAAATTAACTTATATTTTGCAGATGTGGGCAGGCCGGTTAGAATTTATGTCGGTTTTTACTTTGATAGGTTTTTTGATTGCGGCAGTTAAAGGAAAATAATGAACCCCCGCATCTTCTTATGTTCATTGAACAAAAAGGAGCGTGGGGTTTGGATCTGTAAATAAAGGAGAAGGTACAGGGGTGAAAAAATTAATTTGTATTTTTGCTATTTTATTTTTGATATTTGATTTTGCATTGGCCCAAGGTATCCCGAGCAACGAATTAATTAAAAATGCGAAACTTTACGATGGTAAAGCCATTAGCTATAAAGGTGAAGTTATCGGAGATGTAATGAGGCGAGGTGATTTTGCCTGGGTCAACCTCCACGATGGGACAAATGCAATTGGCATATGGGCTCCTTTAACGTTCACCAAGGATATTGTTTATACCGGAAGTTATAAAGCCAAAGGGGATATTCTTGAGGTTACCGGAATTTTTAATCGCGCCTGCCCTGAACATGGAGGGGATTTAGATATACACGCGCAAATTTTGCGTAAGATTGATTCAGGAAGGCTTGTCAGCGAAAAGCTAAATCCGGCTAAAGTAAATCAGGCATTAATTCTATTAGGAGTGTTATTATCAGTATGGATATTAACGTTATTTTTGCGGAAATAGATACAGAGATAAATAATATAAATTCTCCTGAAACCTTGGAGCAATTCCGGCTGAAATATTTAGGCAGAAAAGGAGTTGTCGCCCAGCTAACCGCCGCAATACCTACTCTACCCCAAGGGGAACGTGCTTCTTTTGGCCAGCAGGTTAATGCCCTTAAAACTAAACTTTCTTTACTGCTTGAAGAGAAGCAGAAAAACAACCCTTCTAATAATAACCAGACAGAATCCGCACCATTTGATATTGGTATGCCCGGGATCACTCAAGAGTTGGGGCATTTACATCCCTTAACTCAAGTTACCGAGGAGATATGCGCCATATTTAACCGCATGGGTTTTTCTATAGTTGAAGGCCCGGAGATTGAGACTGAGTATAATAATTTTACCGGCTTAAATATTCCTCTGGAACACCCTTCCCGCGAAGCTTTCGATACATTTTATTTAAAAGATTACTCCAAAATGCTTTTGCGCAGCCATACCTCACCGGTTCAGGTACGCGCAATGCAAGACCGCAAGCCGCCTTTGGCGATAATTGTTCCCGGGCGCGTTTACCGTCCGGATGCCGTAGATGCTTCACATTCTTTTATGTTTCATCAGGTAGAGGGTTTTATGGTAGACAAGGGGATTAAATTTTCGGATTTGAAAGGGGTACTCGAAGAGTTTTCCAAGGCTATCTTTGGCCAAGATATTAAGATGCGTTTCCGGCCGCATTTTTTTCCTTTTACCGAGCCTTCTGCGGAAGTGGATATATCCTGTATTATTTGTAAGGGCGCGGGGTGTTCTGTCTGTGGCAGAAAAGGCTGGCTTGAGATTTTAGGAGCAGGGATGATCCATCCCAATGTTTTTAAGCATGTCGGCATTAGCCCTAAGGAATATACTGGTTTTGCTTTTGGGATGGGGGTTGAGAGGATTGCGATGCTTAAATACGGCATTAATGATATAAGATTGTTTTTTGAGAATGACCTGAGATTCCTAAGGCAGTTTTAATAGAAGAAGGTATTGCATGAAAATTACATATAATTGGCTGAAAGATTTTGTGGATATAAAGATTTCTCCTCGAGAATTAGCGGAAAAACTTACTATGGCCGGGTTGGAAGTGGTCTCTTTAGAGGAAAAATCAGGAGACTTCGTTTTAGAGATCGAAATTACTTCTAATCGCCCGGATTGGTTGAGTGTTTCTGGAATAGCCAGAGAAGTCACGGCTATTACTAATGCTAAGTTCAAGGTTAAGAATTATAAGCCGGCGAAAAAAATAGAAGGGCGAAGCGGATCCCTAAAGGTAGAAATCGAAAATAAAAAAGATTGTTCTCTGTATACTGCCAGGATCATTAAGGGCGTAAAAGTTGGGCCTTCTCCGGAATGGCTGAAAAAGAGGCTGGAATTAGTTGGTTGCCGCAGCGTGAACAATATCGTAGATATCACTAACTATGTATTATTCGAGTTAGGGGAGCCATTGCACGCGTTTGATTTGGACAAACTGGCTCAAGATAAAATAGCCGTGCGCCGGGCTAAGCCGGCTGAAAAGATTATTACTATTGATGGCATTGAAAGGGCTTTGAGTGAGAATATATTAGTTATAGCAGATAGCCGGAGGCCAGTGGCCATAGCCGGAGTAATGGGAGGAATAAATACTGAAGTTGATCTTGCTACTAAAAATATTTTATTGGAAGCAGCGGTATTTAATCCTATTTTGATACGAAGAGGAAGGCAGGAATTGGGTTTAGAGAGTGAATCCAGCTACAGGTTTGAAAGAGGCGTAGACGCGGGAATAATAGAAAAGGCATCATTAAGAGCCGCGGAGTTGATAAGCGAGATTTGCGAAGGAAACGAATCTTCATTTAAAGCTAATGGGTTAGCTAGGCCTAGGGCAAGAGAAATTATTTTTAATCTTTCTGATACGGCGAGAATACTGGGTATTAATATAAGCGCGACAAAAATCAAACAGATTTTATCTAAACTTGGTTTTAAGGTAAGAGAGAGGTCGAAGAATATTTTTAATGTAAGCCTTCCTTCCTTTAGGCAGGATGTAAATTTGCCTGAGGATTTAATTGAGGAGATTGCCCGCGTATTTGGTTATGAGCATGTTTCCGTAAGCTTGCCTAAAATTTCACCCAAAGTAACTATAAGAGAGAGAAGGGGTTCAGTCTCTGATGTAAAGAACATTTTGATTGGCTTGGGATTAAATGAGGCGATTACTTATAGCCTGACAGATTCAAAGATACTGAATGATTTTAATCCTACCTTTGGCGCGGTAGAGATTATGAACCCCTTAAGCCAGGAGCAGGGATTTCTAAGGACGGCTCTTCTTCCCGGGCTTATTCGCGCCATCGCGCATAATTTAAATCAAAAACAGGAGTACGCCGCCCTTTTTGAGATAGGAAATGTTTTTCTCAAAAGAAATAACGCTCCTTACGAGGAGCTTAAATTGGGGATAGCTTTAAGCGGTACCAAAAAAATACTCTTAAATGAGATTGTGGTTAAGGATGAGCTGGGACTGTTGAATTTAAAGGGCATTATAGAAACGCTTTTCGCGAGGCTCGGGATAAAAAATTACGAATTTATTAATCAAACTCAAGGATTTAAGTTGGATATTTGCCTGAATAAGGAACCTGTCGGCGTAATATCAATGCTCGACCCGGTATTACTAGGCAAATTTAACATAAAGAATAGGAATGTTTTTGTATTGGAAGTATCTTTAGAAAAAATCCTCTCTGCAGCCGGCTTAAATAAAAAATATACCCCATTAGCGAAGTACCCGGAAATTAACCGGGATATAAGTTTTATCCTAAGGGTAGAAAATTCCGTTAATGGCCTGCTATCTCTACTGCGAGAAAAAGGGGAACCTTTATTACGTAGCCTGGAGGTATCAGATTATTATAAAGGCAAGCAAATACCCGTTGGATTCCGAGGGTTAACTCTTTCTTGTACCTATGGTTCTAATGAACGTACCTTAACCGAGAAAGAAATCGCGCCGGTGCATAATCTTATTTGTTCGGCCCTGATAGATTCATTCGGCGCCAAAATGAGGTAGGGGTTGGCCCCCACACCAATTTTATTTAGCCTTTAAAAGCTATAGCGAATTAGTGTGGGGGTTGACTTTTCTAAAATATGTGTTATTCTTTTCTTAGTTAAAATGTTCTTTTTATATCCCTGCTGTGCGCGTCGGAAATTTGATAATTTTTGAACCAACAAAAATATCAAGGGAGCCTGTATTCCCGCATGCTGTAAGCATCCGAGAGAGGGCACCCACCTTAAAAAAACTGGTTCAAACTATTCAGTCCGACGGCACAATGCGGGGATTTTTTTTGCTCACTCTTTTGTTTATCTAGCCTGCCTTTTGTGTTAGAATAAGCCATGGATTTTTTTGATGAAAAAGAAATTAGTTCTAAGGGCCTGCCTTTAGCCGTACGTATGCGTCCGGCATCCTTAGATTCTTATGTTGGGCAAACCCATATAATAGGCAAAGGGAAACTTTTGCGCCGGGCAATCGAGGCGGACCGCTTAAGTTCTTTAATTTTATTCGGCCCCCCGGGAACTGGGAAAACTTCCCTGGCTTGGTGCATTGCCAATATCACAAAGGTTCACTATACAGCGATTAATGCCACTACATCTAATGTAGATGAACTACGCAAGGCCATATCAACCGCCAAGCAAAAACAGCTAAATACCGGCAAGAAGACTATTCTTTTTATCGATGAGATTCATCGTTTTAACAAAGCCCAGCAGGATGTTTTGCTGCCCGATATAGAGAGCGGTAATCCTATACTTATCGGCGCCACCGTCCATAATCCTTTTTTCTCTCTCGCTGCTCCGCTTTTGTCGCGTTCTCTGGTTTGTGAATTAAAGGCTTTGAAAGAAAACGAAATTATCGCTATTCTTAATTTAGCCTTAAAGGATAAAAATTCAGGTTTAGGCAGTCTCAAGGCTAAGGCGGAAGATAAAGCTTTGGAGTTTTTGGCGCATATCTGCGAGGGCGATGCCCGCAGGGCGCTTAATGCCTTAGAGATCGGCGTGCTTACTACCCCCAAATCAAAAGATGGGTTTATCAATTTTAATTTAGAGATTGCCGCGGAATCTATTCAGAAAAAACCGGTTGTTTACGATAAAGATGAAGATGGCCATTATGATACTGCTTCGGCATTTATTAAATCTATGCGCGGAAGCGACCCGGATGCCGCGCTTTACTGGATGGCCAAGATGCTTTATGCCAGAGAAGACCCTCGTTTTATCGCGCGCAGGATTTGCATTTTAGCGGCTGAAGATGTGGGTAATGCCGACCCCTTAGCCTTGGTTTTAGCTAATGCCGCGTTACAAATATCAGAATTTGTAGGGATGCCTGAAGCGCGCATACCTTTAGCTCAGGCGGTAATTTATGTATCCTGCGCCCTTAAATCAAATGCCAGCTACTTAGCCATTGACAAAGCTATGGAAGATATAGAGAATAATAAGGTGCAAGAGGTTCCGGACCATCTAAAAGACGCTTCTTTAGACGGCGAAGCTCTAAACCATGGCAAAGATTACAAATATGCCCATGATTATGAAGGGCATTATGTGAAACAAAAATATACCCGGAAAAAAGTACGCTACTATGAGCCTACGGATATAGGGTATGAAGCTAAGATTAAGGAACGCATGGAGAAATTGCGTAAAAAGACAGCATAAATTACAATGTGTCATTCTGAGGAGTACCGCCAAAGGCGGGACGGCGAAGAATCTTTTAAAGATAGATTCTTCAGCCACTTTCTTCGTTTTACTCAGGACGGCTTCAGAATGACAGAGTTTATTATAGTGTCAAGCCGGAGTTCTGAATAAGATGAATAATCTAATCTTAATAGTTTTAGTCCCCGCGGTAGGGATGATTATATACGCGCTGGCCGGAATTATAGCTTCCGGGGAGCCCAGCGAAAATAAAAAACAGAAGAAAAAAAATTTTTCTCCAGCCCTAAATTTGCTCCCGGACATCCGCGACCAAAAAATATCGGCGTTCGGAGAAAAGATTAAATCTTTGGAAGCGGAACTTGAGAAAACAAAATCCGCTTCTGCCGCGGAAAAAGCTAAATTCCAGGAGGCAATAAATAAAGACGAAGAATTAAAGCAGGAATTAAGCCGCAGGCAAGAGTGGGTGGCTAAATCTGAAGAGATGCTTAATAAAGTCAAGGCGGAAAATTTAGATTTAAAAAATAAATTCCTGGGGAAGGAAAAAGAATCGCAGGAGGAATTTACCAAAAATGTAAACCTGCAGAAAGAGATAAGAGAGCAGAGCGAAAAAACGCGGGCATTGGATAAAATAATCAAAGAGAAATCAGAGCAGATTGAAATACAGAAGCATAAAATAGAGAAGAACGAAAAGGATATTAAGGATTATCAAAAAACTATCCTCGATTTCAAAAATAAAGAAAAAATCAGCGAATGGATACCTAAGGCTGAATTCAATAAATTAAATGAAGAGTATACGGCATTAGAGAAAGAAATAGGGCAGAAGGATGAGAAGTTGAAGGGTTTTGCCGAAGAGATTATCAATTTAAAGAAACATTCTGAAGGGAAGGTTATCGAGGAAAAACCTAAGGAGCCTAAGCCACAAATAGAAGAGCCCAATCCGCCTGTAAAAGAAGAAGCTGCCCCTGCGCAAGAAGAAGCAGTTATTCCTTCTCCGGAAGAATCGTTGGCTATCCCTGTTAGAGAAGAGAGTGTTGTGCCTATTGAGGAAGCGCCTAAGCCTAAAGATCAGCCGAGGCCTAAGCCAAAATACGCATTAGATAAGACGCGCAATATCGGGATTATGGCGCATATTGATGCCGGCAAAACTACTACCACCGAGAGGATTCTTTTTTACACCGGGCGCTCGCATAAAATAGGCGAGGTGCATGATGGTTCCGCGGTTATGGACTGGATGAAACAGGAGCAGGAGCGCGGGATTACTATAACCTCCGCAGCAACTACTTGTTTCTGGAAAGGTTACCGTATCAACATAATTGATACCCCAGGCCATGTTGATTTTACGGTTGAGGTAGAGCGTTCTTTGCGTGTTTTGGACGGGGCAGTAGCGGTATTTTGCGCTGTAGGCGGTATTGAGCCGCAGTCAGAGACAGTCTGGCATCAATCTAATAAATATAATGTTCCTAAAATTGGGTTCGTAAATAAGATGGATCGGACCGGAGCTGATTTTTACGCGGTTCTAAAAGGAATTGAAGCGGATTTAGGAGGCAATCCTATCCCCATAGAGATACCTTTAGGCGCGGAGGATAATTTTAAAGGTGTAATTGATTTATTAGAGATGAAGGCTTATTTTTATGAAGATGAATCTCAAGGTAAAGAATATCGTATTGAAGAGATCCCGGAGGATTATTTAGAGAAGGCTAAGGAATACCGGCATATTATGGTTGAGAAAGCTGTAGTCTTTGATGAAGCCCTGATGAAACAATATCTCGAATCAGGCGAAGTAGCCTTGATTCCGCAAGATTTAGTCAGCGCTATCCGCAAGGGGACCGTAGCTAATAAAGCTGTGCCGGTTATGTGCGGGTCAGCTTTTAAAAACAAGGGCGTCCAGAAGCTGCTTGATGCTGTTACGATGTATCTTCCATCGCCTCTGGATCTGCCGGCGATAGAAGGCCACGATGTAGATGATAAAGAAAAAATGCTATCGCGTAAACCGGATATTGACGAGCCATTCGCGGGGCTTGCTTTTAAGGTGCAGGCTGATCCGCATATGGGTAAAATTGTTTATCTGCGCGTTTACTCCGGATGCCTAGAGACCGGGACATATGCCTTGAATTCTACTAAGGACAAAAGAGAGAGAATTGCCCGCATTGTGCAGATGCATGCTAATCAGCGCGAGAATATTGATTATGCTTTTACCGGAGATATTGTTGCGGTAGCAGGGTTGAACGATACTGTAACTGGGGATACGCTCTGTGATCCGGAGCATCCGATTTTATTAGAGGCGATACAATTTCCAACTCCAGTTGTTTCCTTAAGCATTGAACCTAAAAGCCGCGCTGATCAGGATAAATTAGGAAAAGGTTTGGCTAAACTTACTGAAGAAGACCCGACTTTTTTAGTGCATACTGATGAAGAGACAAAAGAAGTTGTCTTGACCGGTATGGGAGAATTACATCTTGAGATTATTGTAGATAGGCTAAAAGAAGAATTTGGGGTTGAGGCGATTGTCGGCCAGCCTAAAGTCGCTTATCGTGAGACGATTACAGAAGAATCCGAGGGAGAGGGTAAATATATCAAACAATCCGGTGGCCGCGGGCAATACGGGCATGCTTTATTAAGATTAATCCCCGCTCAACCCGGAGAAGGATTTGAGTTTATTGATTCAATAAAAGGAGGGTCAATTCCGCGCTCGTTTATTCCAGCAGTTGAAAAAGGCGTGATTGAGGCAATGAAAAATGGCGTCTATGTTGGTTATCCAATTGTAGACCTAAAAGCAGAACTTTATGATGGTTCATTTCATGATGTAGATTCTTCCGAACTTGCTTTTAAGATGGCGGGGATCTTTGGTTTTAAAGAGGCTTTTATGAAGGCCAAGCCGATTTTACTTGAGCCATATATGGCTTTGCAAGTGGCTACTCCGGAGGAATATGTTAATGGCTGCGTAGGTTATATCTGTTCTCATCGTGGGAAGATTTTAAATATGGATGCTAAAGGTAAACAGAAAATTATTTCTGCCGAAGTGCCCTTATCTGAAATGTTCGGTTATGCCACCGCATTTCGTTCCCTCTCATCAGGCCGCGCGAATGCCACAATGGAGTTCTCTAAATACCTGCAAGTTCCTCAAGAGATTACCCAGAAGCTGATTGAAGAAAAACAGAAACAGAAAGAAAAACGATAGATTACCGTCATTCTGAGGCCGAGGGAACGAGGCCGGAGAATCTATTTTAGGAAACAGATTCTTCAGTCGCCCCTAAGGGCTCCTTTAGAATGACAACGTGTAAAAAATGGAAGAAAAATTAGATTATAAAAAAGAGCTTAATCCTGCCCAGTTAGTGGCAGTTGAATCTATCGAGGGAGCCTATCTTGTTATTGCCGGAGCAGGAAGCGGTAAAACACGTGTTTTGGTTCACCGTGTGGCATATCTGGTTGAGAAGGGCGTGCGCCCGGACGAGATATTGCTGCTTACTTTTACCCGCCGGGCATCCGAGGAGATGCTTAAGCGCGCGGCCCTATTGCTTGACGAGCGTTGCGCTAGAGTGTCAGGGGGGACATTTCACTCTTTTGCGAATGCGATCTTAAGAAAATACGCTTCGCTTTTGGGGCTATCCAATAATTTTACCATTCTTGATTCTCCTGACGCACAGGATACAGTTAATTTAGTGCGCACGCAACTAGGTTTTAATAAAGGCGAAAAGAGGTTCCCCAGGAAGAAAGCAATATTGGAAGTTATTTCCAAAAGTATTAACAAATCGCAAAAGTTAGACGATGTTTTATATGATGAATACCCGCAATTTATGGAATTTAGTGAAGATATTAAAAAGATCCGCGATGCATACCAGAAATATAAGCGCGACAAATCCCTTTTGGATTATGATGACCTTCTGGTTTATTTAAAAGACCTGCTTACTAATTACCAAGAAGTGCGCCTAGTTTTAGCTAAAAAATATAAATATATTATGGTTGATGAATATCAGGATACGAATAATTTGCAGGCGTATATTGCCTGCCTGCTTGCGTCGGAGAATAAGAATATTATGGTTGTAGGTGACGATGCCCAGAGTATTTATTCTTTCCGCGGCGCAAATTTTAAAAATATCATGGGGTTTCCAAAAATATTTAAAGGAGCAAAAATTATTACTTTGGAAGAAAATTACCGTTCAACACAGCCGATATTAGACCTTACTAATAAGGTTATTGGTCGGGCTAAAGAGAGCTTTAAGAAAAATCTCTACTCGCGCAAAAAAGGGGATAAGCAGCCTGTCTTTATTGACGCTGCTGATGAAAACGCGCAGTCAAAATATATCGCGGATAAAATACTACAGTTAAGAGGAGAGGGCCTGGAGTTAAAAGATATGGCGATATTATTCCGTTCAGGCTGGCATTCTAATGATCTAGAGATAGAATTGGCCAGCCGTAATATACCTTTTGTAAAATATGGCGGCCAGAAATTTGTCGAGGCAGCGCATATAAAAGATATCATTTCTTACTTGCGTATTGTTTATAACTTGTCAGACCAAGTCAGCTGGTTCCGTGCTTTGCTTTTAATTCCCGGAATAGGGCCTAAGGGTGCGGAGAGGATAATTAGCCTGATTAGTGATAAGGAAAACTTAAGTAAAGAGTTGTCTTTGCATAAGCATGAAGAAGTAGCTAAGCTTTTTAAGCTTATTAGCAAGTTTAGCGCTATTCCTTCTGATCCGGCTAGGGTTATCGCAGCATTTTTAGAATATTACCAGCCGTTGCTTAAAAATAAATACGATGATTTTCATAAACGCTTGAATGATTTGGATTCGTTATTACGTATTGCCGAACGCTATAAATCCTTAGAGGAGTTTCTCACAGATATGGCTTTAGAGCCTCCGGAGAGGGGGATTATTGAGGCGGGATTAAAAGATAAAGACGATGCTCCGCTCATTCTTTCTACAATACATTCAGCTAAAGGCTTGGAGTGGCATACAGTGTTTATTATTTATCTTGCTGAAGGGCACCTGCCTTCATATCTATCCTTGCAAGACGAAGACGCTATTGAAGAAGAGCGCCGATTATTTTATGTTGCCTCTACCCGTGCCAAGGAGAATTTATTTCTACTTAAACCACACATTGATCGTTCTCCGCGGAGCTTTATGGATGGGGGTGGGTCAGTTTTTACCCAAGTTTCACGATTTTTAGATGAAGGAAATATATTGGATAATTTGGTTACGGTAGAGTCAGAAGCTCTAGCAGAAGATGATTCTGATTATGATGATTTGGATGAACCGGTGAGAAATAAAAAAACAGACCAAGAATTTCTTGAGATGATGAAGGAATATTTTCGCAATCAGGATGGCTATTAATTTAAGATTATTCTTGAGAATGGCGAGAATTGGTGCTAAAATTTCTACATGATTATAACAGAGTTAAAACCTATTCAGAATATTATAGATAGCTTGAAAAGCTACTCTAAAATATTCATTATCGGCTGCGGGGAATGCGCTACTGCCTGCAAGACCGGAGGAGAGCCAGAGGTTCTTAAAATGAAGAAGGATCTTGAGGCTGCTGGTAAAATCGTAACCGGGAGTTGCATCCCTTCCGCGCCCTGTGTCGCGATTAAGCTTAGAGCTGAATTAAGGAAAAATGCGGCAGCCTTAGAAGAAGCCGATGCGGTTTTAGTTTTGGCATGCGGATTAGGAGTGCAATCATTTAAAGATAACGATAAGTCAGGGCTCCCGGTATTTCCTGCTTGTAACACTACCTTTGGCGCGGTAATGGACGCTAAAGGGAATTTTTATGAAAAATGCTCTATGTGCGGTGAATGCATTTTAGATCTAACTGCGGGAATTTGTCCGGTAACTCTCTGCGCCAAGGGGCTTTTAAATGGCCCATGCG
Source organism: Candidatus Omnitrophota bacterium (assembly GCA_041652675.1). Lineage (GTDB taxonomy): Bacteria > Omnitrophota > Gorgyraeia > Gygaellales > Profunditerraquicolaceae > Sherwoodlollariibacterium. The sequence continues at coordinate 12,405 of JBAZGV010000001.1, read as the reverse complement.
GAGGTATGAATAAAGGAAAATGTGAAGTGGATAATGAGCGTGATTGCGCCTGGGTTTTGATTTATAAAGAATTAGAGAGGAATAAAAAACTCGAGTCTCTTAAAGAAATCCGTAATCCCAAAGATCATAAGAAATCCGGTAAACCGCGTAAATTAGTAATAGCTAAGTCATTATGACCCCGCCGCAAGCGGGGGAAGAATCTTGACGATTAAGATTCTTCGGCCGCGCTTAGGCGTTCGTTCATAATGACACAATTTGAAAGTAATAAAGATGGGCGAGCAGTTACCTTATAGCGAAAAAGTAATGGATCATTTTACCAATCCCAGGAATGTAGGAGAGATTCCTGATGCCAGCGGTGTCGGCACCGTCGGAAATCCTATTTGCGTAAGTCCAGATACTCTTATTTTTACAAATTCCGATATTAAAGCAATCGACGATATAAGGAATGGCACGCGAGTCCTTAGCCATGATGGTAGATATCACGATGTTTCATTAGTTCACGTCCGAAAATATAATGGAAAAGCCCGTAGAATTACAGTTAATAATTTAGGCGTAATTACTCTTACTCCAGAACACCATATATTAGCGTTAAAGGCTGGCTATAGAGACAAATTCAAAAAATTTAAAACTCTTACTCCGGATTGGTATAGTGCTCAAGAAATAGAGCCAGGGGATTTAATTTTGTATCCTATTCCAAAGGAGACAAAAGATTTCAAGAGCAAAGTTTTTGATATAGAAAAACCAAAATTAGACTATAAAAGCAAGTCCCTTCCTTTAAATATTAAAATAGATGATAGCTTCTGTAGGTTGGTTGGGTACTATCTTGCCGAAGGGTATACAAGGACAAGCTCTTGTCAGGGAATATTGGGTTTTGTGTTTGGAGCACAAGAAAAGGATTATATAAACGATACAGTTAAACTGATGAAGAAAGCTTTTGGAATTGATCCCGCGCCGTTTTACAAACTGCCCGGAGCCTTAAGCATAAGTTTCTATAGTGCTCGGCTGGCTAGGTATTTTGCTGAAAACTTTGGCAAAGGCGCAGGAGAAAAAAGATTACCTCATTGGATGATGATGTTGCCTATTGAAAAACAGGCAAGTGTATTATGTGGTATGTTTCGGGGGGATGGCTATATTGATAATAAAAGGCAGCGAGCAAAATATGTTACTATTTCTAAGCAACTTGCCTACCAATTAAGATTATTACTTTTGAGACAGAAGATTATAAGTAATTTTTCCGAAGGTAAGGCATATGGAATTCATAAAAAAAGCTACCTTTTATATATTCAGGAGGATGAATCATTGAAGCGGATTAGCCAAATTATGGGGAAGAAAGCGAGCATTATCCCAAAGACACAACTAAGGCATAAATCTTGGTTTGATGACGATTTTTTCTATACAACAGTAAGGCAAAATAGAGTTGTAAATTACAAGGGGCAAGTTTGCAATTTAGAAGTAGAAGGTAGCCATTCTTATATATCTAGCGCGTTAACATTGCATAATTGTGGTGACGTAATGAAGATGTTTCTTAAGATAGAAAATAATGTTATTGTGGATGTGAAATTTAAGACTTTTGGCTGTGGAGCTGCAGTTGCTACTAGTTCTATGGTTACGGAGATGGTTAAAGGCAAGACTATTGAAGAAGCCTTAAAGATCAGCAATAAAGCGGTTGCTGAAGCATTAGGAGGGCTTCCACCGGTTAAAATGCATTGTTCAGTTTTGGCAGAAGAAGCATTACGTTCTGCTTTAAAAGATTATTATCTTAAGCAAGGCAAGCCTATTCCTTTTGAGTTTAAGGAGCATAAGCACGAAGGCGAAACCTGCTTATAGTTTTTAAAGGATTTCATTTTTACTTATGTTGACAAAGCAGGAAATACGTAGTAAAATTTTACTCAAGTTATCAAAACAGAAAGAGGAGGACCGTAGCCTAAAAAGTTGTTTAATTAAGGAGAAACTTTTTAAAGATCCGGTTTTTAAGAAAGCGAAGAGAGTGATGTTTTACATCGCCTTAAAAGGCGAGGTGGAAACTAAAGAGATGATAGAAGCAGCTAAAAGATTAGGTAAGATTATTGCCGTGCCAGTTTGTATGAAAAATAGAATATCTTTAAGGCCGGCCCTCTTGGATAATTTTGTAGATCTGAAGAAGGGCCCTTATGGAGTATCCGAGCCAGCAAGAAGCCGGTTTATAGCTTTAAAAGACTTGGATTTAGTAATTACCCCGGGTGTAGCCTTTGACAAGAAAGGTAACCGTCTTGGCCGGGGGAAAGGTTATTACGACCGCTTCTTAAGCAAAATTCCTAAAGATACTCCGTCTATTGGCTTGGCATATCGTTTGCAAATCTTACCGGCTCTTCCTGTCAACTCTTCTGATGTAAGCGTCAAAAAAGTCCTCTTCGCTTAAAATAATAAAAATCTTTTAGTTTTATTTTTCTAAGGAGGATTTTATGTTAATTACCGCCATTGTTTCTATAATTGTGGCTTTTGTTGCTGCCGCAATCGGCTATGTTTTAAGAAAACATATAGCTGAAAAGAAAATTCAGGATGCCGAATCTCAAGCAGGGCATATACTGGAGCAAGCAAGAAAAGAAGCGCTTGATAAGCGCAGAGAAGTAGAGCTGGAGGCAAAAGATCTTCTTTACCGCGTGCGTCAGGATTTTGAGCGTGAGAATAAAGATAGGCGCTTAGAGATCTCGAGTATGGAGAAGAGGCTCGCCCAGAAAGAAGAGAATATCGATAGAAGGCTAGATCTCTTGGAGAAGAAGGAGAAAGAGCTTGATGCAAAGCATGAGGGGATTAAAAAACAGGAAGACGGATTAAAGCTTAAGGATAACCAGTTGCATTTATTGGTTGCCGAAGAAAAAGAAAGGCTGCAAAAAATATCTTCACTTTCAGCTGAAGAGGCAAAACAGATTCTTTTAAGCCGCCTTAATGAAGAATTGAGCAATGAAAAAGCGGTATTAATTAAGAAACAAGAAGAGGATCTACGTGCCACTTCGGATAAAAAAGCGAGGGAAATCTTAAGCCTTGCGATACAAAAATGCGCGGCTGAACATACGGTTGAATCCACGGTAAGTGTTGTTGCCCTGCCTAACGATGAAATGAAAGGAAGGGTTATCGGCCGCGAAGGCCGAAATATCCGCGCCTTAGAGATGGCCACGGGTGTAGATGTAATTATTGACGATACTCCTGAAGCAGTAACTATATCCGCTTTTGATACTGTGCGCAGGGAAATAGCCCGTTTAAGTTTAGAGAAGCTTCTTGCCGATGGAAGGATCCATCCGGGGAGGATTGAAGAGATAGTTGAGAAGACCAAGAAAGAGATGGACGAAAAGATACGCGAAGAAGGGGAGCGCGCGGCATTTGAGGCGGGGGTAAATGGCCTGCATCCCGAGATAATTAAATTGCTCGGCAGGCTTAAGTATCGTACCAGTTTCGGCCAAAATGCTCTGCAGCATTCTAAGGAAGCCTCTTTTCTTTTAGGCTCAATGGCTACAGAACTGGGCCTTGATTTTAAATTAGCGCGCAGAATTGGGCTCCTGCATGATATAGGAAAAGCGGTCGATCATCAGGTTGAAGGAACGCATGCAAAACTGGGGGCAGATTTAGCTAAGAAATATGGGGAATCTGTCGAAGTGGTGGCAGCAATCGAGTCACACCATGAGGAAGCGCCGATACAGAGTATTTACGGGGTTTTAGTAATAGCCGCGGATGCTATAAGCGCATCCCGCCCCGGAGCTCGACGGGAAACCCTGGAAACATATATCAAGAGGCTTGAAAAACTAGAGTCCATCGCTAATCTTTTTAAGGGCGTGGATAAATCATTTGCTATTCAGGCCGGGCGCGAAATACGGGTAATTGTTCAGCCGGAGAAAGTAACGGATAGTGAAGCTACGGCTATGGCCAGAGACATTCGTAAGAAAATAGAAGAAGGCATGGAATATCCGGGCCAGATTAAGGTAACGGTTATTCGTGAAACGAGGGCGGTAGAATACGCGAAATAACGTGTGCTCATAAGCTTTTAGCTCATGGCTCATAGGAAAAGCTAGTTTTACTATGGACTATCAGCTATCAGCTAAACAAATATGAAAATACTATTCATTGGAGATATAGTCGGTAGCCCGGGCAGAGAAGCGGTGAATAAGCTTTTGCCTAAATTAAAAGCAGAACATTCTCTCGATTTCGTGATTGCAAATGCTGAAAATTCTTCGGGTGGTTCAGGCATAACCCAGAAGGTAGCGGAAGAGTTATTTAATTCCGGAGTAAATGTGTTAACTTCCGGCGATCATATCTGGAAGAAGAGAGAGATATTCGAATTAATTAATCAGGAAGAGAGAATTTTAAGGCCGCTTAATTATCCATCCGGGGCTCCGGGGAGGGGAAGTAGTATTTTTAAAACTAAATCCGGAAAGAAGTTAGGCGTGATTAATGCTAATGGCCGGGTATTCATGGAGGCCTTGGAATGCCCTTTTAAGGGGGTACTTACCGCGCGAGAAGAGCTAATCAAAGAGACAAAAATAATTATTGTGGATATTCACGCCGAGGCAACTTCAGAGAAAGTGGCTTTAGGTTGGTATCTCGACGGAAAAGTTTCCGCTGTTTTAGGCACACATACCCATATCCAGACTGCGGATGAAAAGGTCCTTCCCCAGGGCACAGCTTATATCACTGATGTGGGGATGGCCGGCCCTTATGATTCGGTTATTGGCAGAAAGGTTGATGATGTTTTAACCCGGTTCCTTACTTCTATCCCGGTAAGATTTGAAGTGGCGGAAGAGAATATCCAGTTGCACGCGGTAGTCTTGGATATAGATGACAAGAGCGGCAAAGCCCGCTCGATTATAAGGATACAGGAAAAGCTGAATAATTAATATGCGAAAATTATTAGGTTTAGTTTTAGCAGTATTGTTTTGTTTTTATCCCTGCGCTTTCGCGCAAGAGGTTAATCTTGAGCTCACCCTAGATATTTCTTCAGGCACTACGCCTACGCCTAAAATTTTTAAGCCCAATATTGATCTGGGAGGGCGGGGCTTCCATCATGACAACTTTTGGCCGCAGGGCTTGGCTGCTAAAGATGTGCTGGACTTGTGGCGGAAAGATATAAATTTTTCCGGTATGTACCGCATGCAGTATAATCTTTGGGAGATTAATCAACTGGCCAAGGATAAGGCGGCTCAAGATAAGCTGCTGGCCAATTACGAAGAGGCTATAAAAAATATTTCAGATTCCGGAGGGATTGTTATTCTCGACATATTCGGTACTCCCGCGGGGTTAGGCAAAGTGTTGGATAAAAAAAGCGCGCCGCTTAATTTAGCGGCTTTTAAGGAGCTGGCCAAGGATACAATGAGATATTTAAGTTGTGAAAAGAAATATAATATATGGTATGAGGTGTGGAGTGCCCCTGATTTGGATGATTTTTTCATCGGCCGTGCCCAAGACTACCTCAATGTGTACAGAGTTATTGCTGAAAGCGCGAAAGAACTAGGGGTTCAGTTCAAGATGAGCATACCCGTAGGCGCTCCAAGCCCCAGCGGATGGTTCCATAATTTAGAGAGCAATAATATTCTTACACCCGAAAAGAGCTTAATTTATGAATTAATTAAATTCTGTTCCGCCGAGAAGTTGCCATTGGATTTCATTACTTGGCATGCCTTTTCAGCTGATCCGAAAGCGGAAAAAGAGATAACCATATATAATAAGAATGCGGCAGGGCTTATCCGGGATTGGCTCTCCTATTTTAATTTTAAGCGCGATACGCCGTTGATTATAGATGAATGGAATTTTGACCTGGATGTTAACCTATTACCCGCAAGGAAAAGCAAGTCTTATATTACGGCAAGCTATATACCGGCGCGCATTAAGAATATGTTTGAGGCGGGACTCGATAATCAGGTTTATTTCTCTTTGGAGGATTTTGGAAATAATCCGGAGAATGTTACCAGGAATGTCGGGGTTTTTTATTTCGATTCCGAGCGCGCGCAATATAAGGGAGGGCATAAAGCTGCTTATAATGTATTCAAAATGTTAGGCAAATTAGGCCCGAACGCGTTTTCAATTAAACTTAATGATGAATTTGCCGGGGTTATCGCTACAAAGTCAGCTGATGAAATTTGTATTCTTATTTATAATTATATTGATCCCGAGATTGCCGAGAACTATCTTTCCCGGAACATCGCGGGGCTTAAAGCTTCCGAGAGGCAGTCTTTACTGCAGATTATCAGGACAGGCCAGTTAGGTAAATTTATTGCTCATGAACAGGATATAGCCTTATTGCGCGCTGACCCTAAAGTTGAAGCTTTATTAAGTAAATCCCAAGAATTAGCGGATAAGGCTAAGCAATTCCAAGATTCATCCCGTAACCTCAAAATTAGTATTAAGGGTATCAAGGATATTTATTTCTATAGCCGTTTTATAGTTGATTCATCCTGCAGTTTAAATTGTGAGTTTAAACCGGTTGAAGATAAAGAGGTGCCTGTTCAAGATTTGTATCAGGAAGACCTAAAGCTTAACCCTTATTCTGTAAATTTAATTATATTAAAAAAGAAGCCGGCTGTATTTACTGCGCCATTAGCAAAGTAGCCAACAATTTAGATAAAGATGCCGCAAGAATCTAAGTATATCTATACAGTTACTAAAATTACCCAGGAAATCGAGGTTATTTTTGAAAATACTTTTGGATTGGGCGTGTGGGTTGAAGGAGAGATTTCTAATTTTAAAGCAGCTTCTTCCGGGCATTGTTATTTTTCTTTAAAAGATGAAAAATCTGTTTTAGGCGCGGCAATGTTTTCCCGGGTGAACCGGGAAATAAAGTTTAAACTTGAAGACGGGATTAAGGTTATCTGTTTTGGCAAGGTTGATGTTTACGGCCCGCGCGGCCAATACCAGCTTATCGTAGAAAAAATGGAGCCTAAAGGAATAGGCGGCCGGCAGTTGGCATTTGAACAATTAAAAGAGAGGCTCTCTAAAGAAGGTTTGTTTGACCCTTTGCGGAAAAAAGAACTCCCGCTTATGCCTTTTAGCGTAGGTATAGTTACTTCAGGCGCGGGCGCGGCTATACGGGACATATTGGGGATACTTAAAAAGGGCGCTGGGGCTGTAGATGTAATAATACGCTCTGTGCGCGTGCAAGGCGAAGGGGCTGCCCTTGAAATAGCTAAAGGCATAGAAGAGTTCAATGAATTCGGTAAAGTTGACCTTATTATTGTCAGCCGCGGCGGCGGTAGTACAGAGGACCTTTGGGCGTTCAATGAAGAAGTTTGCGCGCGCGCGATAAATAATTCCAAGATACCAATAATTTCGGCTGTGGGGCATCAGATAAATACCAGCCTTTGTGATTTAGCGGCGGACCTTTTCGTTGAAACTCCTACGGCTGCCGCTAAAATTATCGTGGACAAAAAAAATTCCTTATTAGCCGAATTGGCGGGCTTAAAGCACGAATCAGGTTTTTCTATTTCTAATCTGGTTAATTTTTTTAGGAATGAAGTTACCCGGCTTAAGCATAGTTTGAAGAGCCCGGCAGACCGCCTTGGAGAGAAAGAGCAATTTTTAGATGAGTTAACCGCGGCCCTGAATAATAATGCCCGGCAGATAATTAATATTACACGCGAGAGGCTGAAGTCGTCGATTGAGAGGCTGGAAGCGCTTAGCCCGTTGGCAGTTTTATCGCGTGGGTATAGTTTAAGCATGCGGCAGGCGGATGGGGTTGTTATTAAGGACGCGCAAAAGATTAGCCCCGGAGAGAGGATAAAAACCATTTTGAGCAGGGGTAGTTTTATCAGCAGGGTTGAGGAGATTATTAAGGAGAAATAAAATGAAAGAAAAGCAATCGTTTGAAGATGATTTAAAGCGTTTGCAGAAGATTGTGGAGGAATTATCCGGAGGGAAGTTTACTCTCGGAGAGTCGCTTAAGAAATATGAAGAAGGGATAAGGCTTGCCCAGGGCTGTTCTTCTGTTTTGGAAGAGGCGCAGCGCAAGGTTGAGTCCTTAATGAAAAAAGACGGTAAATATACGCTTGAGAAATTCGAAGAAGGGGAAGAAGAAAAATAATGTTTTTGGAAAAGATCGATTCACCGCGGGATCTAAGGAAAATTAAAAACGAAGATTTGGCGAAGTTATCTTCAGAGATACGCCAAAAAATAATCGAAGCCGTTTCTCTTAACGGCGGGCATCTTGCCTCAAGCCTTGGCGCAGTAGAATTGATTATCGCTTTGCATTATTGTTTAAATACTCCGGAAGATAAGATAATATTTGACGTAGGCCATCAGGCTTACGCGCATAAAATAATTACCGGAAGGGCAGGAAATTTTTCAACTCTTAGGCGATACGAAGGATTAAGCGGTTTTCCGCTCAAGGAAGAGTCAGAATTTGATGTTTTTACTACCGGGCATTCATCAAGCGCGGTTTCTCTGGCTTTGGGTTTAGTCTGCGCGAGGGATAACCTCTCTTTAGCAAGGCCTTTTAAAGTTGTAGCTGTTGTAGGAGACGGATCTTTAAGCGGAGGGTTATGTTTTGAGGGTTTAAATAATGCCGGGCACCTTAAAAAAGATATTTTAGTAATCTTAAATACCAACGAATTGAGTATTGCTCCTAATGTAGGCGCGATAAGTAATTATTTGAATAAGATTATATCTCTGCCCGTATATAATCGTTTCAGGGAATCTTTGGTTAATTTTCTTTCCTCCCGCGGGCCGCGCGCAGAGAGGCTGCTCAAGTTAGCAAGTAGATTTGAAGAAGGCTTAAAAGGATTATTTATACCGGGTGTACTCTTTGAGGAATTGGGTTTTCGCTATTTCGGCCCATTAGATGGCCATAATTTAGATTTATTAATACCTGCTTTAAAGAATATATTAAATATAAAAGGCCCGCGCATCCTGCATGTAGTAACTAAAAAAGGAAAAGGTTATTTTGCGGCAGAGCGCGATCCGGTTAGATTCCACGGGACAGGCCCTTTTGATATCCAGGCTGGTACGGCCGTAACTAAGCCAGGAGTTAAAAAAAGTTATACCGAAGTCTTTGGAGAAAAGTTACTGGAGTTAGCCGGGCGTGATAATAAAATTGTCGCTGTTACCGCGGCTATGCCTGAAGGCACGGGTTTGGATAAATTTCGCGATAGTTTTCCTGAAAGGTTCTTTGACGTGGGGATCGCTGAATCGCACGCGGTTACTTTTTCCGCTGGTTTAGCTAAGGGCGGGCTTAAGCCGGTGGTAGTTTTATATTCCACGTTTCTGCAGAGGGCCTATGACCAGATTATCGAGGATGTAGCTTTACAGAATCTGCCGGTTGTTTTTTGTATTGACCGTGCGGGAATTGTAGGGGAAGATGGAGTTACGCATCAGGGTATATTTGATATTAGTTTTCTAAATACTGTCCCGGATTTGGTGAGCATGGCGCCTAAAGATGGAGAAGAGCTTAAGGCGATGCTGGAATTTGCCCTGTATTTAAATAAACCGGTAGCGATAAGATATCCCCGGGGGGAAATTAATTCCTTCCCGGGTGGTAGGGCGGCGCCAAAGATTGAATTAGGCAAGCCGGAGATTTTAAGATCGGGAGACGATTTTGCGGTTATTGCTTTAGGAAGCATGGTTGCTCCGTCTTTGGAGGCGGCAGAACTACTTAGAAAAGAAGGGCATTTGGGTTCGGTAATTAACGCGCGTTTTAGCAGGCCGCTGGACAAAAAGTTATTAGAGGAGATGGGCAAAAAATTTAAGTTTATTTTTACTGCGGAAGAGGGGATAATAGATTCAGGATTTGGCTGCGCATTAGAGGGGCTTATCTCAAAGCCCGTAATTAAAATAGGGCTTCCCTGTAAATTTATCCCTCATGGCAAGAGGGAGCTGTTATTAGAGAAATACGGATTATCCGCTAAAGCTATCGCGGATAAAATACAATCAGTGATATGCCCAAAATAATTATAGACAGAGATAAATGTAAAGGGTGCCTTTTATGCGTAAGTTTCTGCCCTAAGAAATTGATTAGCAAGGATAGGAGCTTAAATGCGAAGGGATTAAATCCTGTTATATTTGTTGATAAATCCGGTTGCCTGGGGTGTGCTTTATGCGCGATTGTCTGCCCGGATTGTTGTATTGAGGTATGTAAATAATGAAAAAAGTTTTAATCAGCGGTAATGAGGCCATAGCT
>JBAZGV010000001.1:0-2263 GCA_041652675.1 Candidatus Omnitrophota bacterium | reverse complement strand
GGGCGATACAGGCGGGGTGCGTTTTTTATGCCGGTTATCCGATAACTCCGCAGAATGAGCTCATTGCCTATATGTCTTCGCATCTGCAAAATAAGGGAGGCGTATTTATTCAGGCAGAATCAGAACTTGCCGCGATTAATATGGTTTATGGCGCTTCTGCTGCGGGCGTTCGCGCTATGACTTCATCGTCAAGCCCGGGAATCAGCCTTAAGCAGGAAGGGGTATCTTATATCGCCGGGGCAGAGCTTCCTGCGGTAATTGTAAATATTATGCGCGCGGGCCCGGGCTTGGGGAATATCTGGCCGGCGCAGTCAGATTATTTTCAGGCAACCCGAGGAGGAGGCAATGGCGATTATCACTGTATAGTTTTAGCTCCTGCTTCCGCGCAGGAGAGTTTTGATTTTATGCGCGTTGCCTTTGGCTTTGCCGATAAATACCGTAACCCGGTGATGATTCTAGGAGATGGGATGTTGGGCCAGATGATGGAGCCGGTTAAGATATCCGATATGAAGAATAAGGTATCAAAAATTAAGAAGAGTTGGGCATTAACCGGTTGTCGGGGAAGGAAGCCCAATATTGTAAAATCATTTTATATGCGTGAAGGAGATTTAGAGAGGTTTAATCTGGCTTTACAGGAGAAATATAATCAGATACGGAAAAAAGAACAGCGTTTTGAGGGGTTATTTTTGAATGACGCGGAAATTATTTTAGTCGCCTATGGAAGTATGTCCAGGATTGCTAGGTCCGCAGTAAAATCCTTAAGAAGCAAAGGCAAGAAAATCGGTTTAATTCGCCCAATTACTCTTTGGCCATTCCCACAAGATATTTTTAAGCAATTAGCAGCAAGCAAGAAGCAGTTGAAATTTTTAGTGATTGAAATGTCCTATGGCCAGATGGTTGAAGATGTAAGGCTTGCTTTGGAAGGAAGAGCTCGGGTTGAATTTCTCGGCCGTTCAGGCGGCGGAATTCCGGCAGAAGATGAGATCGTAAAAAAGATTATGAGGTTATAGGTATGGAAAAGATATATAGCCACCCTAAATCCCTGCGCAATATTTCAACCCATTATTGCCCGGGTTGCGGGCATGGCATAGCGCACCGGCTTATTGCCGAAGTTGTGGATGAATTAGGTATTCGGGAAAAAGTGATAGCTATAGCTCCGGTAGGCTGCGCTGTGATTGCCTATGATTACTGGGATTTTGATTGTTCAGAAGCAGCTCATGGCCGGGCATTAGCTGTTGCTACCGCTATAAAAAGAGTAAGGAAAGACAATATAGTTTTTACCTATCAGGGCGATGGTGATCTCGCCGCCATAGGGGGCAATGAGACTATACATGCGGCTAACCGGGGAGAAAATATTTGTGTGTTTTTTATTAATAACGCGGTTTACGGCATGACCGGCGGCCAGATGGCCCCTACTACTTTACTTAACCAGAAGACCTCAACTACTATTTATGGCAGGGATGCGGGATTGCACGGTTATCCTTTAAAAATATCAGAGATGCTTGCGCAACTTCCCGGAGTAAAATATATTGAGCGTACGTCCTTACATTCGCCACAGGAGATTATAAAAACTAAGAAAGCGATAAAACAGGCGTTTTCTAATCAGCTGGAAGGGGTGGGTTTTTCCCTGGTAGAGATACTCTCGCCATGCCCTACTTACTGGGGTATGGCGCCAAAAGCCTCGTTAGATTGGATCAGGGATAAGATGTCAAAAGAGTTTCCGTTAGGAAGAATAAAATAGTTCATAGCTGATAGCTCATAGCAAGAGATTTTCTATGGGCTAAGAGCCATGAGCCAAGGACTAAAACATGACTGAGAAAATTATTATCGCTGGCAGCGGCGGGCAGGGAATAATGCTTTGTGGTAAAGTTTTAGCGCAAGCTGCGATGCTTGAAGGTAAATTCGTGACCTGGCTTCCTGCTTATGGCGCCGAGGTGCGCGGCGGGACCGCGCATTGTATGGTGGTTATTTCAGACGAAGAGATCGGTTCTCCCTATATTAAAAAAACAAACAGCCTAATCATTATGAACCAGCCCTCACTATCTAGATTCAAAAACCGCCTGGAGAATGACGGGTTACTAATTATTAATAGCTCTATGGTGGAAACAAGCGGGAAAATTAAGGCCTTAAGGTATCCATTTACAGATATAGCAGTAGAATTAGGCAATGTTAAGGTAGCGAATATGGTTGCTCTGGGTTCTTATCTGTCTATGAAGAAGGCGGTTAGCCTAAAAAATATATTGAGAGTTATGAAAATGATGGC